>JANREF010000001.1:0-11163 GCA_030726195.1 Burkholderiaceae bacterium
GCGTCAATGGGCCGCGTCAATGCAAGATTCGCACAGACAGCACGCCAAGTAGCCGCCCGCGTCAACACCCTTTAGGCGCTGGGCGTGAGGCTGGCATGCAAATGCCGCCACAGACTGCGGGCCAAGCCTTTGTCCGAGTCGTTGCCCACCGCGGCCTCGCTGACCGCTTCCACGCCGGGCTTTTGTCGGTACAGGCGAATCTCCATGGACAAGCTGGGCGTTTGCCCGGCACTGACCAAACGGCCAGCAGCCATGTCTGTGCGCACCGCGCTGTCGGGCAAAAAGGCAATGCCATGGCCCTCTAAAGCCATGGCGCGCAGGCCTTCGGCCATGTCGGTTTCATAGACGCGCTCAAGATGGGCCACCTCCACACTTTGCTTGAGCAAGTGGTCAACGGCGCGCCCAAGGTATGCCCCCGCCGAGTAGCCCAAATAAGGCAAGGGCTTTTTGGCATTGCCCGGCAACGCATACATGGCTGTGCCGTCAGGCTTGGGCTTGCTCACGGCGTACAAGGCCTCTGTACCCAAGACCAGCATGTCGTAACGCTCGGCGCTCAAGGCCACAGGCTGCGACGGGTGGTGGTAGATCATGAGCAAGTCGCAACTGCCCTCGGTCATGCGCATCACCGCGTCGTGCACGTTGAGGGCGATGAGTCGGCTGTTGAAGCTGCGAAAGCTTTGCCCCAGCATGGACACCCACGACGGGAAAAACGTAAACGCCAAGGTGTGCGGCACGGCAAACTCAATGACGTCTTGCGCGCTGGCATGGTGGGTGCGCAACATGGCACGCGTGGCTTGCAAGGCCTGCAACATGTCCACGGCCTGATCCAACAGCGTTTTACCCGCCGGCGTGAGCCGCGTGGGGTAAGACGAGCGGTCGACCAAATCGGTACCCGCCCACGCCTCTAGGGCTTGTATACGCCTAGAAAAAGCGGGCTGCGTGACGTGGCGCAGCTGAGCCGAGCGGCTGAAGCTGCGCGTTTGCGCCAACGATACGAAGTCTTCAAGCCATTTGGTTTCCATAGGACGCCATTATGTCGCGCCCGCCGTTCCTAGCGCTTCAGGTTGTTGGGTTGGCAGGTCAGTAAGTTGGTAAGTTGGTGAGCTGATTGGCGGGTTAGCTGGTTGGTTGGCCACTCAAGTAGCTATCCAGTTATTCAGTTGTTCAGTTAGTTAGGGGGGCCGTGCGGGACAAACTCGCCCTGCGCAGCTTGGCCCATGTCGTCCTAGTCGTCTTTGCTGTCTTTGCCATCTTTGACTTCACGCTCATCCTTGTCCTCTTGCTGCAACGCCCACATGCGGGCGTACGCGCCCTGGGCTTGCAGCAAGTCGGCGTGCCGCCCACGCTCAACCACACGCCCGGCCTCCAACACCACAATCTCATGCGCATGCACCACCGTGGACAAGCGGTGGGCAATGACCAGCGATGTTTTGTGGCGTGCAGCCAAGCGGATTTCGGCTTGTATCGCGCGCTCGTTGGTGGAGTCCAGTGCAGACGTGGCCTCGTCAAAAATCAAAATCGGTGGGTTTTTCAGCAGCGTTCTGGCAATGGCCACGCGCTGCTTTTCGCCGCCGGACAGCTTCAAGCCGCGCTCACCCACAGGCGTGTCGTAGCCCTGCGGCAGGCTTTCGATAAAGCCGTGAATGCGCGCGGCTTTGGCCGCAGCCACCACCTCGTCCATGCTCGCGTCGGTGCGGCCGTAGCGGATGTTGTAGGCGATGCTGTCATTGAACAGCACCGTGTCTTGCGGCACGATGCCCACGTGCTGGCGCAGGCTCAGTTGCTGCATGTTGCGCACATCCGTGCCGTTGATGCGAACAGCACCACCGCTCACGTCGTAAAAGCGGTACAGCAGTCTGGCCAAGGTCGACTTGCCCGAACCCGACGGCCCCACAATCGCCACCGTTTTGCCTGCAGGAATGTGTATATCCACACCGTGCAATATCGCGCGGTTGGCTTCATAAGCGAAGTCCACGCCTTCGAACTGCACATCCGGCGGTGCGTCCAGCGACAAGGCCACAGCGCCGGGCTTGTCGCCCACTTCGCGCTCGCGCTCCAGGAGCACAAACATCTTGTCTAAGTCGGTCAGGCTTTGTTTGATCTCTCGATACAACACGCCCAAAAAGCCCAGTGGGATGTACAGCTGGATCATGAAGGCGTTGACCATCACCAGGTCGCCCAAGGTCAGGTTGCCACTCACGACACCTTGTGTGGCGCGCCACAGCATGAGCACCAAGGCCGAGGCAATGATGACTTGTTGGCCGGTGTTGAGCAGGCTGAGCGTGGACTGGCTCTTGATGCGAATGAGGCGCAGCTTTTCCAAGTTGTCGTTGTAACGCTTGGCTTCAAAGGCCTCGTTGTTGAAGTACTTGACCGTCTCGTAGTTGAGCAGCGCATCAATGGCGCGCGAGTGTGCGTTGGAGTCGGCCTCGTTCATGGCGCGCCTGAACTGCGTGCGCCACTCCGTGACCCACACCGTAAAAGCCACGTACAACACCAGCGCGGCCACCGTGATCCACACGTAGCCGGCATCAAACTGCGTGCCCAAAATGGTCAGCACCATGGCCACCTCTATGAAGGTGGGCACGATGCTGTAGAGCGAATAAGAAATGAGCGACTGCACACTGCGCGTGCCACGCTCTATGTCGCGCGTCATACCGCCGGTTTGTCTGGCCAAGTGAAAGCGCAAACTCAAGGCGTGTAAATGCTCGAACACTTGCAGCGCAATGTGGCGCGTTGCCCCTTCAGTGGCTTTGGCAAACACCAGCTCGCGCAACTCGGTGAACACCGAAGTCGACAAGCGCAACAAACCATAGGCCAACAACAAGCCCACAGGCACAACCAACATGGCCTGCGCTGCGCCCAGCGGCGCTTGTGGGTCTAGGGTCATGGCGTCTATGAGCCGCTTGAGCAACAGTGGCACGCTCACGTTGGCCGCCTTGGCCCCCACCATAAAGCCCAGCGCCAACAGCACGCGCCACTTGTACTGCCACAAATATGGCAGCAGCTTGCCTAGGGTTTGCCAGTCCGATCGTGGCGCGCGCCGCGGCGGCTCGCCTGTATTGGCAGAAGAGGCGGAAGGCGCAGGAGACGCGGGAGGGGTAGAAGACAGGTGACGCATGGGCTTGATTGTCGGCGATGTCCTACACTCATGTTGCTGTGCAGCACGCCAGCGCCATTTTTAGACAACACCACGCCCATGACGACACCAGACTCACGCGCCGCCAACGGCAACCTCGTTACCAAGCTGCCCACCGATCAAGAGCTGGTGCTCAAGGTCATACCCATGCCGGGCGACTGCAATGCCAACGGCGATATTTTTGGCGGCTGGGTCATGGCCCAAGTGGACTTGGCCGGCTCGGTGCTGCCTGCGCGCGTGGTGAAAGGGCGCATGGCCACGGTGGCGGTGAATGAATTCATCTTCAAGCAGCCGGTGCGTGTGGGCGATATTTTGAGCTTTTACGCCCGCATCAACCGCATTGGCAACACGTCCATCAGTGTGGTGGTGGAGTGCTATGCCGAGCGCTTCCGCTCACAAGGGCAGTTTGTAAAAGTCACGCAGGCCACACTGACCTATGTGGCCATAGACGACGATGGCCGCCCTACGCCCATACAGCGCTAGCGCGGCCTTGACGGCCCTGCATTACCAAGCGATGTAGGCGTAGCCCTTTTCTTGGTACTCCATGAGGGCGGATGCACCCACGGCCTCTATGCGTGCTTGCGCCACGACGCGGTCAGGGCCCCAGCCCAAGCCAGTGAGCGTATTGCCACAGGCCACCAACTCCACGCCATAGTCGTTGGCAAAACTCAGAATGCGCGCTCGGGCCTCCTCGGACACGGGCCGCTCGGGGCGCGTGGCCAGCAAATGAATGCCAGGGCCAAACGCAACCACGGCCAAGGCCACGTTGTCACCGTACTTCACCACCATGGCACGCAGCGACGCCAAGATGTGCTCGATGTACTCGGGCTCAGCATGATTCACTTGGTAAACCATTTTGTGCTGCGGCGGGTCGCCGGGAAAGCGCAACTCATCAGTGGGCGCAGGCGCAGCTTGTGCTGCCTGTGCAGTTGTGTGTCCGCCCAGCGCGGCGGCAAACAAGGCCGCTGCAGCGGCTTTTATGCTTTGTCTTTTGTTCATCATGACACCTCTCCTTTGCGCTTTTTAACCTCACAAATTATGAGGCTTTTCAATGGCTACAGCGGGGTTTTGGAACCTAAGTGACAGCGTCTAGGGCCAACCCCAAGTGTCAAGTATGGCGTATGCCCTTAGCCTTTGCGTCACGACAAACACACCTGCCTGAACACGCAGAAGGGACGCATCTTGGACTTGTTGCAACTTTTAATCAGTGGCATTGCCCAGGGCTGTATTTACGGCCTCATCGCGCTGGGCTTTGTGCTGATTTACAAAGCCACTGAAACCGTGAGTTTCGCCCAAGGCGACTTGATGATGGTTGGCGCATTCGGCGGCTTTATTGCAATGACGGCGCTGGGTTTTCCGTTTTGGCTGGCGGGCGTGAGCGCCGTCGCTGGCATGGCACTGTTTGGCTACAGCCTAGAGCGCTTGGTCATTCGCCCCATCTTGGGGCAACCCGCTTTCTCCATCGTCATGCTCACCATTGGCGTGGGCTACATATTGCGCGGCGTGGTGACCATGATTCCCGTCATTGGCACAGAAACGCATGCGCTGGCAGCGCCCTACGCCAACGAGGTGTTCAACTTGGGCGAGCTGGTCATTGGCGCGGAGCAACTGGTGGTGATCGGCTGCACGGGCCTGCTGTGCGCGGCGCTGTTTGCGCTGTTCAAGTACTCCAAACTGGGCGTGGCCATGCAGGCGGCTTCGCAAAACCAGCTGGCGGCCTACTACATGGGCATTCCCGTCAAGCGCATCAATGGCTTGGTGTGGGGTTTGGCGGCAGCTGTGGCAGCCATCGCTGGCTTGCTCCTGGCGCCCATCACATTTGTGCACGCCAACATGGGCTTTATCGGCCTGAAGGCTTTCCCGGCAGCGGTGGTGGGCGGCTTTGGCAGCTTGCCCGGTGCCATCGTGGGCGGGCTGATCATTGGTTTGGTCGAGGCCACCGCAGGCTTTTATTTGGCCGAAGGCTTCAAGGACATCGCACCCTACATCGTGGTGCTGCTGATGCTTGTGCTCAAACCCAACGGTTTGTTTGGCGACCAACTCCGCAAAAAAGTCTAAGCGTGCGGCTACACGCACCCACCCCACACCGCTCTTAAGAACGAACTTCGCATGCGCTTTTTATTCAAAACCGATTACGACCAAGACATACGTCTGGCCAAACACAGCGGCCACGTCTTTTGGTATGGCGCGCTGGGCGTGTTGCTGGTGGTGGCACCGTGGCTGTTTGACGAGTACTGGCTCGCACAGCTGTCGTTCATCCTCATTTACGCCATCGTGGGCTTGGGCCTGATGGTGTTGGCGGGCTTTACCGGCTTGTTCTCGCTGGGCCACGCCGCATTTTTGGGCGTTGGTGCTTACACCCAAGCCATCTTGGTCAATGCAGGCGTGCCTTTCACCTTGGCGCTGTTGGGCGCGGCCACCTTGTCTGCCGCCGTGGGCGTATTGGTAGCCATGCCAGCCCTGCGCGTGAAGGGCATTTACTTGGGTATGGCCACGCTGTCTCTGGGCTTTATTTTGGAAGAGGTGTTTGCGCGCTGGGAGCACATGACGGGGGGCAACTCAGGCCTGTTCGTCAACGCGCCTGAGTTCTTGGGCACCACGGTTGAGAGTGCGGGCGCGTTTTATTTCTTGTGTTTGGCCATTACCGTACTGGCCACGCTGGGCGTACTCAATCTGCTGCGCTCGCCCACGGGGCGGGCCTTTGTGGCGATTCGCGACTCTGAAATTTCAGCGCAAAGCATGGGCATTCATTTGGCCCGTTACAAAACCTTGTCGTTTGCCATCTCCGCCGCTTTGGCCGGCATTGGTGGCGCACTGTACGCGCACAAGATTCAGTTCTTAACGCCCGATCAGTTCAGCATCATCCAGTCCATTGACTTGCTGCTCATGGTGGTCATTGGCGGCTTGGGCTCGGTACATGGCGCGTTCTTTGGCGCCATCTTCCTCATCTCTATGCCGCAAATGATTGCCTTGGGCAAAGATTATTTGCCCGACAGCATTTCCCAAGCCCCGGGCCTGACGGCCGCAGTCTATGGCGTGTTTTTGGTGGGCTTTGTCCTGTTTGAGCCCATGGGCTTGTACGGCCGCTGGCTCAAGATCAGAACCTACTTCCAGCTCTTCCCCTTCTACAGGCGCGGCATGTTCAAACGCCAAAAGAGTTTCCAAAAATCTGAGCGCTTGAAGTGAGCCCCCAATGAGTAACCCAACCTCCAACAACACCAACGCCAGCGGCGACGTGCTGCTGTCGGCGCGCAACCTGAGCGTGCGCTTTGGCGGCGTGCTCGCGGTCAACGACGTCAGCTTTGACGTCAAGCGCGGCGAAGTCTTCACACTCATAGGCCCCAACGGCGCTGGCAAGACCACGGTGTTCAACCTGATCAGCCGCATCTACACGCCCACCACAGGCAGCATCGAGTATTTCGGGCGCAACCAAAGCTGCATACTCACCGATCAAGCGCCCCACAGCGTGGCAGGCTTGGGTATAGCGCGCACCTTCCAAAATATTGAGCTGTTTGAGCACGCTTCGGTGTTGCAAAACTTGCTCATTGGCAGGCACACCCACAAACGCACCGGCTTTTGGGCCGAGGCGTTTTTTACAACAAGCGTGCGTCAAGCCGAGATCGAGTCGCGCGAAAAAATTGAGCAAGTCATTGATCTGCTGGACTTGCAGCACTACCGCGACACCTTGGTCGCTGGCCTGCCCTACGGTGTGCGCAAGGTGGTGGAGCTGGCGCGCGCCTTGTGCACCGAGCCCGAGCTGTTGCTGCTGGACGAGCCCTCATCTGGTCTGAACGTTGAAGAAACCGAAGACATGGCGTTTTGGATTGGCGACATTCAACAAGAGTTGGGCATCACCGTGCTCATGGTTGAGCATGACATGACACTGGTCTCCAAAGTCTCAGACCGTGTGCTGGCCATGGCGCAAGGCGAGGAGTTGGCCAGCGGCACGCCGCGCGAAGTGCAAACCGACCCCGGCGTGATCGAAGCCTATTTGGGCACCGTCGACGATGTATCGGGTCTGCGTCGACAAGCCTCAGACACTGCCGCCGCCACCGCAACAGGAGCACAGCCATGAGCGTACCGGTATCAGACGACGCCGTGCTGCAGCTGCTCAACGTCGAGAGTTCCTACGGCCCCATCAAGGCCATCCGAGGCGTGAGCTTGCAGGTGCGCCGCGGCGAAATTGCGACCGTGCTGGGCTCCAATGGCGCGGGCAAAACCACCATCCTGAAAACCATTTCAGGCATCATCGACCCGCGCAAGGGCTCCATTACCTTCAAGGGTGAAGCCATCACAGCCAAAGACCCCGCTTTTATTGTGCAAAGCGGCTTGTGCCACGTGCCCGAAGGGCGCGAGGTGTTTCCGCTGTTGTCGGTGCGGGACAACTTGCTCATGGGCGCCTTCACACGCTCAGACCGCGACGGCGTCGCCCGCGACCTAGAGACCGTGTTCAATTACTTCCCCATCTTGCGCGAACGTGCGGCGCAAGATGCCGGCTTGCTCTCGGGCGGTCAACAACAAATGCTGGCCATTTCGCGTGCTCTCATGGCCAACCCCGACCTCATTTTGCTGGACGAGCCCAGCTTGGGCTTGTCGCCCAAACTGACCAAAGAGATTTTTGAAATTGTGGTCAAGATCAACCGTGACCGCGGCACCACCATTTTGCTGGTGGAGCAAAACGCCAACATGGCGCTCAATGCCGCCGACTACGGCTACGTGCTGGAAAACGGGCGCATTGTGATGGAAGACACCTGCGCGAACTTGCGTGAAAAAGACGACATCAAAGAGTTTTACCTCGGCATGAAAGAGGCTGGCGTGCGTGAAGAGCGCCGCTGGAAGAAGAAGAAAAACTGGCGTTGATAGCCCCTGGCACGATCCAACAAAGATACTTATGAGCAACCTGTGGAACACAACCGCCAACGTCCCCTGCCACGACATCGTGCTGCAAGGCGACACTTTGCCCGCCATGTTTTGGAACGGCGTGGCGCAGCGCGCCAACCAAACGTGGCTGCGTGAAAAAGAGCTGGGCATTTGGCGCAGTTGGTCGTGGGCACAAACAGGCCACGACGTGGATTTGCTGGCCAACGGCTTGATTGCGCTGGGCTTAGAGCCCAAGGCCTGTGTATCGATTTTGGCCAACACACAAGTGAAATGGGTCATGGCCGACTTGGCGGTGCTGTGCGCCGGTGGCGTATCCAACGGCATTTACCCCACCGATGCAGCCGAGCAAGTGCAGTATTTGTGCGCCGACTCCGCCACACGCATACTCATTGTTGAAGACGAAGAGCAGCTGGACAAAGCCCTGCAGACCCGCGACCAACTGCCCTTGCTGCTCAAGATTGTGGTGATGGACATGAAGGGGCTGCGCAAGCTCAACGACCCACAAGTCATGAGTTGGCAAGCCTTGTGCGACTTGGGCCAAGCCCACAAAGCCGCGCACCCCACGCTGGTGCAAGAGCGCTCCAACAACGTGCAGCCGCAGGACTTGGCGATTTTGGTCTATACCTCAGGCACCACCGGCAAGCCCAAAGGCGGCATGCACAGCCACCACGGCTTGGTGTTCAGCGCCCGTGGTCTGAACACCTTGGTGGCCCAAACATCCGACGACCAGCGCATGTGCTTTTTACCGCTGTGTCACATTGCGGAGCGCATAGGCGGCGAGTACTTTGCGCTGTACGCGGGCAGCGTGCTCAACTTTGTAGAGAACCCCGAAACCGTGCCAGAGAACGTGCGTGAAATCGCGCCGACCGTGTTCACTGGTGTGCCGCGGGTGTGGGAGAAGTTCTACTCGGCCGTGATGATTGCCATCAAAGAGTCCAGCAAGCTGCAGCAAATCACCTACGCATGGGGCGTGGGCGTGGGCGCGCACATTGCCGACCTGGTGTTGGCCGGCAAGCCCGTGGGTTTGTGGCTCAAAGCCAAGTTCACCGTGGCCCGGTGGCTGGCACTGAACAACGTGCGCCGCCTCATTGGCATACACAACGCACGTTTTTTGGTCACGGGTGCCGCGCCCATCTCACCCGACTTGGTACGCTGGTACTTGAGCTTGGGCGTGCCTATGCTGGAGGTGTGGGGCATGACCGAGACCTGTGGCGCATCCACAGGCAACACGGTCGAGCGCATCAAACCCGGCAGCATTGGCCAGGCTTGTCATTTCAACCAAGTCAAGATCGATGAAGCGACGGGCGAGATTTTGGTCAAGGGCGACAACGTGTTCATGGGCTACTTGAACCTGCCCGAAAAAACGGCCGAGACGTTCACCGCAGATGGTTGGCTCAAAACCGGCGATGTGGGCTCTGTGGATGGGGACGGGTTTTTCCGCATCACAGACCGCATGAAAGACATCATCATTACCGCTGGTGGCAAAAACGTCACGCCCAGCGAGTGGGAGAACGAACTCAAATTCTCCCCCTACGTGACCGATGCAGTCGTGATCGGAGACGCCAGACCCTACTTGAGCGTCATCATCATGATCGACCAGGAGAACGTTGAAAAATTTGCCCAAGACAACGATGTGCCCTTCAGCAACTACGCCAGCCTCACCCGAGCGCAGGCGGTGCAAGATTTGGTGCAGTCCGAGATTGATGCCGTCAATAAGAAATTTGCCCGTGTGGAGCAAATCAAGAAATTCTTCCTGTTGGAGAACCAGCTCACCGCCGAAGACGATGAGCTCACCCCCACCATGAAACTCAAACGCAAGTTGGTACAAGAAAAATATGCGGCTCAAATTGAAGCCATGTACCAATAAACGTGCCCCCGCGTAGACGCAACTGCAACTGCGAACTTTTCACCCTAGCCTTTACAACACGCACCTTTAAGGAGACAACGCGTATGAACAGTAAGACAATTTGGCGCAAGAACGCCCTCATGCTAGCTGGCATGGCCTTGGCCGCATCCAGCGCCATGGCCGCACAGCAAGGTGTGAGCAAAGACGAACTTGTACTTGGCTCTATTCAAGACTTGTCAGGCCCTATCGCTGGCTTTGGCAAACAAATCCGCCAAGGTATGCAGCTGCGCGTGGACGAGGCCAATGAGCTCGGCGGCGTGAACGGACGCAAGATCACACTCAAATTCGAAGACTCTGGCTACGACCCCAAAAAGGCTGTGCTGGCTGCGCAAAAGCTGGTCAACCAAGACAAGATTTTTGCCATGCTAGGCCACATCGGCACAGCCACCAACATGGCGGCCATGCCCGTGCAGTTCTCCAAGAACGTGATCAACTTCTTCCCTGTGACAGCCGCGCGTCAAATGTACGAGCCCTTTCACCGCCTGAAGTACTCTTACGCAGTGCCTTACTACGAGCAAATGCGCATTGCCACACCCATGCTGGCCAAGGAAAAGAACGCGGCCAAAGTGTGTGCCATGTACCAAGACGACGACTTTGGTACCGAAGTGCTTGAAGGCGCCAAAGACGGCTTGGCCGATGTAGGTCGCAAGCTGGACGTGGTGACCTCGTACAAGCGCGGTGCCACCGACTTTGCATCGCAAATGCAAAAAATGGCATCCGAGAAGTGCGACATGGTGGTCATGGGCACGCTCATTCGCGAAACCATCGGCGGCATTGCCACGGCAAGGCGCTTGGGCTTCAACCCCGTGTTCTTGGGCTCCAGCGGTGCATACACCGACTTGATCCACAAGTTGGGCGGCAAAGCAATGGACGGCTTGTACGCCACCATGTCGGTGCAAAACCCTTACTTGGATGACGCCTCACAGCCCATCCGCTTCTGGGCGCAAAAGTACAAGACCCAGTTCAACGATGACCCCACCGTGTTCTCTGTATACGGCTACTCATTGGTGGACTCATTCTTGCTGGCGGCTGAAAAAGCAGGTGCCAACCTGACCACCGACAACTTCATCAAAGCGATGGACACCATGACCATTCCACCAGACATTTTCGGCAGCGCCGAGATGACCTTTGGTCCTAAGAAGCGCTTGGGCAGCCACGCCACGCGCTTGTCGGTACTGGAAGGTGCACGCTGGAAAGTGGTATCTGAGTACATGGAACTCAAGAAGTAATGGCTGCG
>JANREF010000001.1:11263-12477 GCA_030726195.1 Burkholderiaceae bacterium
TCTGCGCCGTAAAACTCCATGCGGGTTGAGGCCACGCGCGAACCCAAGCGCAACACGCTGGCACTGAGCGTGAAATGCTCGCCAATGCCCGGGCGCAAATAATCGATGCGCAAATCAATGGTGCCCAGCTTGGCGAAACGCTGCAGCCGCGCGGCAATTGGTTCGCTGGCGTAACGCCCACCAATGGCACCCATCACCGCAATGCCCCCCATGGCGTCTAAGGCCGCACTGATCACACCACCATGCAAGCGGTTGTATTCAAAATGCCCCACCAACTCCGGGCGCATGGCGATGCTGGCCGTGGCTTGCTCTGGTGTGAGGCTTTTGATTTTCAGACCCAGGATGCTGTTGAAGACGATCTTCTCCTCTGATATGACGCGCACACCCTCAACAAATTCGGGCTCTAGGGAAACGGCTTGTGATGATGCGGACATACCAGTGGCTCAAGCGAGCGGTGAAAGAAACGGTAAAAGAAACGACCCACAACAAAGTACGGGTAAGGGTGCAAGTACAAGTACAAGTACAAGTGCAAATGCCATTGCAAATCGGCGTGCAAGCAGGGCCTACACAACAACACCCACTCACATAGACAACCAGTGTTCAGTGTAGCGGCCATGCCACATGGACCCGCTCGCGTTGGCGACATCAATAAGCCTACATTTGCTGGGTTAAACACCTGCCAGTAGGATAGAAGTCCTCTTGCCTGACTAGGCCCCACCACCCAACACTTATAAAAGGTTGAGACCTATGCCACGACAGCCCACTGCACTCCTGCGCGAGTTTGTACATCACGAGTCATTTGCAGGTTTGCTGTTGATGGCCACCGCGGTATTGGCCATGATCGTGGCCAACTCAGCCCTAGCCCCCCACTACCAAGCCTTGCTAGACGTACCCGTCGTGGCCACCGTCGCCGGCGTGGGCATTGCCAAGCCGCTGTTGCTGTGGATCAACGACGGCTTGATGGCCATCTTCTTCTTACTGGTGGGCTTGGAACTCAAACGCGAATGGATTGTGGGCGAGCTCGCAGACAAGCGCCAAGTGGTGTTGCCCGGCGTAGCCGCCGTGGGTGGCATGATTGCCCCCGCCCTGTTTTACGTGGCCTTCAACAGCGGCGACGCCACTGCGCTCAATGGTTGGGCCATTCCAGCAGCCACCGACATTGCATTCGCCCTGGGCATTTTGTCGCTGCTAGGCTCGCGTGTGCCGCTGAGCCT
>JANREF010000002.1 GCA_030726195.1 Burkholderiaceae bacterium
GCCAGCCCACATCTTGAACATTGGCTTCACCCCACTAAAGGTTTATTGTGAATCCCGTATCTGACAGCTTTGTGCGCCGCATGGGCGTATCGGTCGCGCCGCATTGGCGCGTCTTCACCGCCTTCTTTTTGTATGCCTTCAGTTTGGGCGGCTTGTTTCCGCGCTTGCCCGACATTCGCACGCAAATGGGTATTGGTGAATCGGCCTTGGGCTTGGCACTCATAGGCATTTCGGTCGGCACCATGACGTCTTTGACGCTGATCGTGCCCAAGGTGGAGCGGTTTGGCCACAGGCGCTTGCTGCTGGTGTTGCTGCCCATCACCCCCATTTTCTTTGCCGTGGCTTCCCACATGCAAACGCCAATGGCGATGTTTGCCGCGCTGTTTTTCGCAGGCTTGGTCATTGGCTGCATTGAAACCTTCGTGAACCTAGAGGCCGACCGCGTCGAGCACCAGCTCAAGCGCCGCATCATGAACCGCTCACACGCCTTTTGGAGCTTCGGCTTCTTTGCCGCGGGCACGTTCAGTGCCGCCGTGACGCACTGGGGTTTGTCCCCGCAGCTGCAGCTGTGGGCATCGGTGCTCATCGTTGCCGTGCTCACTGTGGTGCTGCTGGGCAAGTTTGACGCAGCACCCGCTCGCACCAGCACCGCGCCTGAACAAGGCACGTCCAGATGGGTATCGCCAACCAAGGGCATTGTGCTGTTGGTGGGCGTGTGTGCATCGGCATTGCTTCTAGAGGGGGCGGGTTTTGACTGGTCGGCCATTTACATGCGCGACGTCTTCAACAGCGAAGCTGCGTTTGCCGCAACAGCCGTATCGACGGTGGCGCTGGCACAGGCCATCACGCGCTTTTTAGCCGACGGCTTTGTGCAGCGCTTCGGCCCTGTGCGCGTGGTGCGTTTGTTGCTGGTGGTGCTACTCGCAGGTACGACTTTGGTGAGCTTTGCGCCCGCACCTTGGTATGCCATGACGGGCTTCGCATTGCTGGGCATCGGTTCCAGTGCTGTCTTTCCGCTGGCCATGTCAGCCGCAGCCCAACGCACGGACAGGTCCTCCACCATCAACGTCGCAGCAATGGCGCAGTACGGCTTCATCATCTTCTTGTTGGCTCCACCGACGCTGGGCTTTATTGCAGAACATGCGGGCGTGCGTTGGTCTTACGGTGTGGCCATTCCATTGATATTCCTGAGCCTCATGACGTCTCACGCGTTGGCGAGTAAAGACTAACCCACCTCGCCGTGCTGTCACACCGCGCACCACCCAACGTGTATGAGCTGGAGGCCGCAGGCTTTAAAGCCTGGGTGATCCCAGAGGGGGCGCGCCTCATGCAGCTGTGGTGGCTGGACGCGCCACACGCGCCGCGCCCCTTGTGCTTGGGCTTTCAAGACCGCGCGGACTATGCGTTCGACCACATGGCCATGGGCGCTGTGTGCGGGCGCTATGGCAACCGCATCGGCCATGCGCAGTTGCATGTGGGCACACACACACTGCAACTCGACTCAAACCATGCGCTAGGCCACTGCATACATGGCGGTGCCAACGGCTTTGGTGTGCGCACATGGGACGTGGCCTCTCACAGCGCGCAGCACATAGAGCTGCGACTCACTTCTGCGCATGGCGACCAAGGTTTTCCGGGGCTGTGCGAGGCCAGCATTCGCTACACACTGTCTGATGATGGGGTACTCACATGGCAAGCGTGTGCCACAGTTGACCGCCCATGCCCCATCAACTTGGTGCCCCACCCCTACTGGAATTTGGATGGCGCACCCGACATCACTGGCCACCGCGTGTGGGTGAATGCAAACGAGTACTTGCCGCTGGATGCGCTGGAGTTGCCACTGGGTTTGACGAACGTTGGCGGCACGCCGTTTGACTTCACAACGCCCACAAGCATGACCTACGCCGACATACACATCATGGACGCTGCGCTGCGCTTGCGCCAGCCGCCGCAGACGGGGTTGCGAGCACAAGCGCAACCCCAACTGCATACCCAACTGCAAACCCAGCGGCAACTCCACCAGCAACCCAACCAGCCGCTGCAATTGGCAGCCACCTGCGAAGCTGGCGGCCTGTGCCTGAGCGTATCCACCGACAGGCCGTTTGTGCATGTGTACGCAGCAGCAGGCCTCACACAACAAGGGCCACAACCCTTGGGTGTGGCACATCAATACGGCGCTGGACTGTGTCTAGAAACCGAAGACTGGCCCAACGGCCCGGCCAACGGGCGCACCGAGGTTTGGTATGACGCAGACCATGCTTACACGCACACCGCACAGTGGGCATTCAAGCCCCTGCCTTAGCGCCAATGCGCAGCTGGTGCCGCTCAGCTGCTCAGCTGCTCAGCTGCTCAGTCGGTGTAGCCCATTTGCTTGCGACCCAACGCACTCAACTCTGCCACA
>JANREF010000003.1 GCA_030726195.1 Burkholderiaceae bacterium
CACCACCACCGAGCACATGCAGGCGCAGTTGGCGCACGTTGACGGAGTGATGCTGGGGCGTGAGGCCTACTACCACCCGTGGATGCTCAGCACTTGGGACAGCGAATACTTTGGACAGGCGGACAAGGGTCTGAGCCGCGAGGCCGTGGAGTTGGCCATGGTGGACTACATGGAACGCGCGGCAGCCGAGGACGGCTGCCCTTGGTATGCCATTGCCAGGCACATGCTGGGGCTGCGACATGGCTTGCGCGGCTCGCGCTACTGGCGCCAAGTCTGGAGCAACCACAAGCTCAAGCCACTGCCGCCACGTGAGGTGTGGGCCATGGCGCAGGCGTTTGTGGGGCTGGAAGAGCCGCAGAATGACGGGCGTGCGCTCGGCGCAGCGGACCTGGATGTGTAGAGCCCTGTTGGTTCATGCGTCCGGGCAGATGGTCCGGGTCTATGGCCTGGCCTTCGGGCCAAGCCCGGGTGGCAAAGCTTTGACTTGCCTCAAACCGCCAAGCTCCGCGTTGGTGCAACATAGCCGACTGTCGTCTTACGTTTTAAAATCGCTACCGTGAAAAATATACTCAATATCGCTTCCTACAAGTTTGTAGACATTCTCGACCGCGAGATGCTGCGCGATCAGCTGGTCGTGCGGGCGGAGCAGGCGCAGTTGCGCGGCACCATTTTGCTGTCGCCCGAAGGTATCAACATGTTTTTGGCTGGTGAGCCCGACTTGTTGCGCGGCTTCTTGGCTGCGCTCAAAACCGATGCGCGGTTTGCCGACCTGTACTGGAAAGAAAGCTGGAGTGAAAAGCAGCCGTTTAGGCGTTTTTTGGTCAAGCTCAAAAACGAAATCATTCGTATGAATCACCCGGCCATTCAGCCAGCAACAGGCCGCGCACCGGGTGTGGAGCCCGCCACGCTCAAGCGCTGGTTAGACCAGGGGCACGACGACAACGGCAAGCCCGTGGTCATGCTCGATACGCGTAATGCGTTTGAAGTGGACTACGGCACCTTCACTGGTGCCATCGATTGGCGTATCACCAAGTTCACCGAGTTCCCAGACGCGGTAGCGCAGCACCGTGCAGAGTTAGAAGACAAGACGGTGGTGAGTTTTTGCACCGGTGGTATTCGCTGTGAGAAGGGCGCCATTCTCATGCGCGAAATGGGCCTAGACAATGTGCTGCAGCTCGAAGGCGGCATCTTGCAATACTTTGAGGACGTGGGCGGTGCGCACTACACAGGCGACTGCTTTGTGTTTGACGGGCGCGAGGCCTTGGCACCCGATTTGACGCCCAAATCGAGCTATGACAGCGCCCGCGTGTACGAAGATCCCGACTGGGATGCCAAAAAAGCCCGTTGGGAAGCCGCGCACCCCCAAGCCAAGGCCACGGCCTAGACGTGCACTGTGGGTCTGCCGCGCTCGCTGCAGCACCAGCACTACATCGCCGACGTGCATCACCCACGTCCATAACCCACGTCCATAACCCACGTCCATAACCCACGTCCATAACCCACGTCCATCGCCACAGCCGATTGCGTGAGCACACGGTCAACCCACACAGCCAGCGCCGAGCCTGGCTTTAGATCAAACTGTGGTGAACGCCCAGTGTGACGGCGCAGCTCGTGGGGCGCTGGTAGGTGGCTAGCGCCACCCCCGTGTCCTATGCAGCGTCACGGGACGCTAGGCACTGGCGACAGGACGCCTTATTGCGCCGCCGCTAAGCCGTTGTTGAAGTGCGCGCGCATGGCGGCCTGAGCTGTGGCTGCGTCGTTGACGCGTATGGCATCCAGCACGGCTTGGTGTTCTTGCAGCGAGGCTTGTACGCGACCTGTCTTGAACAGCGAGGTCTGGCGGTTCACCTTCATCACCTTGCGCAAGTCGTTCACCACTTGAATGCGCCAGGGGTTGTTGGCCAATTCCAGCAAGCGCATGTGGAACTGCTCATTGATCTCAAAAAACAGTCGGGTGTCGGCCGTGGCCTGTGTGAGTTTGGTGTGCAGCGTGTGCAGTTCGGCTTTCACCGCATCGTCAGCCGTGTCGGCCACCACGCGGGCGGCGTCGCTTTCTAACAGTGACAGCAACTCGTAGACCTGTTGCAAGTCTTGGGGCGAGACTTCGGTCACGTAGGCGCCACGGCGCACCTTCATGGTGACCAAGCCCTCACTGGCCAACACTTTCAAGGCCTCGCGCAGTGGCGTGCGGCTGATGCCCAACTCTTGCGCAATGCGCAGCTCGTCAATCCAGGCGCCGGGCTCCAGCTCGCGGTTGTAGATGCGCTGGCGCAGCAACTCGGCCACATCTAGGTAGAGGGCGCGTTGTTTCAGGGCGATAGAGGACATGTGGTCGTGAGCGCAGCGGGCATGGGTTGGCGGTCTTGTGCCTGCGTGGCGTGCGCAGGGTGATGTGGCGGTTTGTTAAGGGTGCAATCAGGTGAATGAGCCGCAATCTTACTTCAAACTTAATTTTGCATCAATAATTATGAATCATATACAATGTGGGCTGTTCTGTTTTGTAGGGTCTGTTTCGGTCATGTGGCGCTCTGGGCTGCTGCCTTGAAGCTGGTGGGGCAGGTGGCTTTGTACACTGTTGTCAGGGCATGTAAAGCCTGGTCAAGCCCAATACAGCCGAATTCAGCCCGCAGCCTAATGAAGCCTAATCAAGCCTAATGAGCGTATCGAGCCTTCACCGTCCTACCGATCTACCCGCTGGCCTGTTGCCCAACACTCAGCCGCCCGGCGCGTAGTCCACAAACCAATCGTCACACCACCACCCGTCGCTACCAGCCAAAGCCATACAACATGACCAAGCCTGACCACACCGCCGCCGTCCCCGAGTTTCAACCTGTGTCGCTAGAGACCTGGCGCGAGGCGGCGGCCAAGTCGCTCAAAGGCAAGCCTTTGGAGAGCCTGAACTGGCATACACCCGATGGCATCGAGGTCAAGCCCCTGTACACAGCGGCTGACGTGCAGGGCTTGGCGCATACCAACACCATGCCTGGCTTTGCCCCGTTCATACGTGGGCCGCAGGCCACCATGTACGCTGTGCGTCCGTGGACGATTCGCCAGTACGCGGGTTTTTCTACTGCCACGGAGTCGAATGCCTTTTACAAAAAAGCGCTGGCCGCCGGCGGGCAAGGCGTGAGTGTGGCCTTTGACTTGGCCACCCACCGTGGTTACGACAGCGATCATCCGCGCGTGTCGGGTGATGTTGGCAAAGCAGGCGTTGCCATCGACAGCGTTGAGGATATGAAAGTGCTGTTTGACGGCATCGACCTGGGCGCTGTGAGCGTGTCCATGACCATGAACGGCGCCGTGTTGCCAGTCTTGGCGGGCTATGTGGTGGCGGCCGAAGAGCAAGGCGTGTCGCAAGCGCAGCTCTCGGGCACCATTCAAAACGACATTCTCAAAGAGTTCATGGTGCGCAACACCTACATTTACCCGCCAAAGCCCAGCATGCGCATCATTGGCGACATCATTGCGCACACGGCCAGCCACATGCCTAGGTTCAACTCGATCTCCATATCGGGCTACCACATGCAAGAAGCAGGCGCCAACCAAGCGCTGGAGATGGCCTTCACCCTGGCCGATGGCGCGGAGTACGTGAAGACCGCGTTGGCCAAAGGCTTGAGCGTGGATGACTTTGCGCCGCGCCTGAGCTTTTTCTGGGCCGTGGGCATGAACTTCTATTTGGAAATTGCCAAAATGCGTGCCGCGCGTTTGTTGTGGTGTCGCATCATGCAAGGCTTTGGTGCCACCAACCCCAAAAGTCTCATGCTGCGCACACACAGCCAAACCTCGGGCTGGTCGCTCACCGAGCAAGACCCGTACAACAACGTGGTGCGCACCACGGTTGAGGCCATGGCGGCTGTGTTTGGCGGTACGCAAAGCTTGCACACCAACAGTTTTGACGAAGCCATTGCCTTGCCCACCGAGTTCAGCTCGCGCATTGCCCGCAACACACAGCTCATCATTCAAGAAGAAACGCACATCACCAGCGTGGTGGACCCATGGGCGGGCTCTTACATGATGGAGTCGCTCACGCAAGAAATGGCCGACAAGGCGTGGGCCATCATTGAAGAGGTCAACGCCATGGGCGGCATGACGCAGGCGGTGGACAGCGGTTGGGCCAAGCTCAAAATCGAAGCCAGCGCCGCTGAAAAGCAAGCGCGCATCGACTCGGGCAAAGATGTGATTGTGGGCGTGAACAAATACAAGCTCGCCAAAGAAGATGCGGTGGACACCTTGGAGGTGGACAACGTGAAGGTGCGCGATGAGCAAATCGCACAACTCCAAACCATCAAGGCCACGCGCGACAGCGCCGCCGTTGAGCGTGCTTTAAAGGCGCTGACAGAGGCGGCACACAGCGGCGAAGGCAACTTGTTGGCCCTTGCCATTGATGCCATGCGCATGCGTGCCACAGTCGGTGAGGTGAGCGACGCGTTGGAGGAGGTCTATGGCCGCCACCGCGCAGACACACAAAAGGTGACCGGCGTGTATGCAGCAGCTTACGACTCAGCCCAGGGCTGGGAAGACCTCAAAACTGAAATTGCGCAGTTCGGTACCGACCACGGACGCCGCCCGCGCGTGATGATTGCCAAGTTGGGCCAAGACGGCCACGACCGCGGTGCCAAAGTGGTGGCCACTGCATTTGCTGATTTGGGCTTTGATGTGGACATGGGGCCGCTGTTTCAAACGCCCGAGGAGTGCGCGCGTCAAGCCATTGAAAACGACGTACATGCGCTGGGTGTATCCACCTTGGCCGCAGGCCACAAAACATTGGTGCCCGCCATCATTGCCGAGCTCAAGCGCCAAGGCTCGGACGACATCATCGTGTTTGTCGGTGGTGTGATTCCGCGCAAAGACTACGACTTTTTGTACGACGCTGGCGTGAAGGGCATTTACGGTCCCGGCACACCCATTCCCGCGAGCGCCAAAGACGTGTTGGAAAACATCAAAAAGGCCGTGGCTTGAGCACGCAGTGCGCCAGCCGCGCTCAAGCCTTGGCGACCAGCTCCAAACCAGCCCGATAACAAGCCACAGCACGGACTTATGACGACCTTGCTCGACAGCATTGTGGGTGGCCAGCCTATGGCGCAGCGCCGCGCCATGGCCAAGGCCATCACCTTGTTGGAGTCCACACGTGCCGACCACCGCCTCCAGGCGGATGCGCTGCTCACCAGTTTGCTGCCGCACGCCGGCAAGGCCATGCGCATTGGCCTCAGCGGTGTGCCGGGCGTGGGCAAAAGCACCTTCATTGAGACCTTGGGACTGCACCTCATTGCGCTGGGTCACCGGGTGGCTGTGCTGGCGGTGGATCCGTCCTCGACCGTATCGGGTGGCAGCATTTTGGGCGACAAAACGCGCATGGAGCATTTGTCTGTGCACGAGCAAGCCTTCATCCGCCCCAGTCCGTCCAGCGGCACTTTGGGCGGCGTGACCGAAAAAACCCGTGAAGCCATGCTGGTGTGCGAAGCCGCAGGTTACGACGTGGTGATTGTGGAGACGGTGGGCGTGGGCCAAAGCGAAACAGCTGTGTCCAGCATGACCGATATGTTTGTGTTGCTGCAGCTGCCCAACGCTGGCGACGACTTGCAGGCCATTAAAAAAGGCGTCATGGAGCTGGCCGACTTGGTCGTCATCAACAAAGCCGACATCGATCCGAATGCGGCTACCCGCGCTGAGGCGCAAATCAGCAGCGCCTTGCGCTTGTTTGGCCTGCATGGCAACCCAGACAACGTGCACCACGACCAAGCCCAGTGGCACGCCAGCGTGATCCAACTCAGTGCTTTGTTGGGCACAGGCGTAGACGTGTTTTGGGCCAAGGTACAAGACTTCAAGGCCAAGCAAATCGCCAACGGGCGCATGGACAAGCGCCGTGCCCACCAAGCCAAGGCTTGGATGTGGGAGCGCATAGAAAGCGGTTTGATGCAAGCCTTCAAATCGCACGCGGTGGTTCGCCACCAACTCAAGGACTTGACAGCGGCTGTGGTCGCGGGCGACGTGCCCGCATCAGTGGCAGCTAGGCAGCTATTGGCGGCAGCGGGACAGCCCGCAACGCCACAACAATTTGATTGAAAGAGGAGCACGCAGTATGCAAACCATCGTTGAACAACTAGAGCAGGCACGAGAGTCTGCGCGCCAAGGTGGCGGCGCCAAGCGCATTGCCGCACAACACAGCAAAGGCAAGCTCACCGCACGCGAGCGCTTGGAAGTGTTGCTAGACGCAGGCACTTTTGAAGAGTGGGACATGTTTGTAGAGCACCGCTGCACCGACTTTGGCATGCAAGACAACAAAATTCCGGGCGACGGCGTGGTCACTGGCTACGGCATGATCAACGGTCGCTTGGTGTTTGTGTACAGCCAAGATTTCACCGTGTTTGGTGGTGCGCTGTCTGAGGCGCATGCCGAGAAGATTTGCAAAGTCATGGACCAAGCCATGAAGGTTGGAGCGCCCGTGATTGGCCTGAACGATTCAGGCGGCGCCCGTATTCAAGAGGGCGTGGCCTCCTTGGGTGGCTACGCCGAGGTGTTCCAGCGCAACGCCATGGCCAGCGGCGTGGTGCCGCAAATCTCCATGATCATGGGGCCATCGGCTGGTGGCGCGGTGTACAGCCCGGCCATGACCGACTTCATCTTCATGGTCAAAGACAGCTCTTACATGTTTGTGACGGGTCCTGATGTGGTGAAAACCGTGACGCATGAGAGCGTCAGTGCCGAAGAGTTGGGCGGTGCCATCACGCACACCACCAAGAGTGGCGTGGCCGATATGGCGTTTGAAAACGATGTGGAAGCGTTGCTCATGCTGCGCCGCTTGTACAACTACTTGCCTTTGTCCAACCGCGAGAAAGCGCCTGTTCGCCCCAGCGGGGATCCCGCCGATCGCGTGATTGAGAGCCTAGATACCTTGGTGCCAGACAACCCCAACAAGGCTTACGACATGAAGGAGATGATCACCAAGGTGGTAGACGATGGTGACTTCTTTGAGCTGCAGCCTGACTATGCGGCCAACATCATCATTGGCTTTGCGCGCATGGATGGGCAAACCGTTGGCGTGGTGGCCAACCAGCCATTGGTGTTGGCCGGCTGTTTGGACATCAAGAGCTCGATCAAAGCCGCGCGTTTTGTGCGCTTTTGCGACGCCTTCAACATCCCGCTGCTCACCTTTGTGGACGTACCCGGCTTCATGCCCGGCACCAGCCAAGAGTTTGGCGGCATCATCAAGCATGGTGCCAAGCTGCTGTACGCCTACGCCGAAGCCACGGTGCCGAAAATCACCGTCATCACGCGCAAAGCCTACGGCGGTGCCTACGACGTGATGGCCTCCAAGCACCTGCGCGGCGACGTGAACTTTGCGTGGCCACAAGCTGAAATCGCCGTGATGGGTGCCAAAGGTGCGGTGGAAATCATTTTCCGAGAAGACAAGGGTGACCCCGAAAAGCTCGCAGCCAAAGAGGCCGAATACAAAGCCCGCTTTGCCAACCCATTTGTTGCTGCCAGCCGTGGCTACATCGACGACGTCATCCTGCCGCACAACACGCGCAAACGCATTTGCCGCAGCTTGGTCATGCTCAAAGACAAGAAGGTCGACAACCCTTGGCGCAAGCACGGCAACATTCCGCTGTAAGCAAAGACGCAGCACATGACGGTCATCCGCAGTCACACCTTCACAGCACAGCAGGCTTGGGGCAGCTTGCCAGTGGCATCAATAGACGGCGTCAGCGTCAAGTTGCACTGGACAGACAAGCCTTATGTTTGGCATGTGAACGACGGCAAAGAGGTGTTTGCAGTGATGGACGGTTGTGTGGCCATGCATGTCAGAACAGATGGCGTTGAACGCGTTGAGATGCTCAATGCAGGCGACGTTTTTTATGCAGATATAGGCACCGAGCACGTGGCCCATCCCCAAGGGCAAGCCCGCGTGCTTGTGATTGAACGAGAAGGAAGTATGTAGATGTTTAGCAAAATCTTGATCGCCAACCGTGGCGAAATTGCATGCCGCGTGATTGCGACGGCCAAAAAAATGGGCATTGCCACCGTGGCGGTGTACTCAGACGCCGACAAAGACGCGCGCCACGTCAAGATGGCTGACGAGGCTGTACGCATTGGTGCCGCGCCCAGCCGCGAGAGCTACTTGTTGGGTGATGTCATCATCCAGGCCTGCAAAGACACGGGCGCGCAGGCCGTGCACCCAGGCTATGGGTTCTTGAGCGAAAACGAGGCCTTCGCCAAAGCCGTTGAAGCGCAAGGCATTGCTTTTATAGGCCCCAAGTTTGAGGCCATTGCAGCCATGGGCGACAAGATCGCTTCCAAGAAATTAGCCATGGCCGCCGGTGTGAGCACGATTCCGGGCTGGAATGACGCCATTGAGTCTGCCGAGCGCGCGGTGGAGATCGCCAAAGACATCGGCTATCCCGTGATGATCAAGGCCAGCGCGGGCGGCGGCGGCAAAGGCTTGCGTGTGGCCTTTAACGACAAGGAGGCCTTGGAGGGCTTTACCAGCTGTCGCAATGAAGCGCGCAACAGCTTTGGCGACGACCGGATTTTTATTGAGAAGTTTGTGCAAGAGCCACGCCACATTGAGATTCAAGTGGTGGGCGATGCGCAGGGCAACGTGGTCTACCTCAATGAGCGCGAGTGTTCCATACAGCGGCGCCACCAAAAAGTGATTGAAGAGGCACCGTCGCCCTTTATCAGCGAGGCCACGCGCAAAGCCATGGGCGAGCAGGCTGTGGCCTTGGCCAAAGCCGTGAACTACCAAAGCGCCGGCACCGTCGAGTTTGTGGTGGGCAAGGACCAAGACTTTTACTTCCTGGAGATGAACACCCGCTTGCAGGTGGAGCACCCTGTGACCGAATGCATCACCGGTTTGGATTTGGTTGAGCTCATGATCCGCGTGGCCGCGGGTGAGCCGCTGCCGCTGAAGCAAGCCGATGTGAAGCGCGAGGGCTGGGCCATTGAGTGCCGCATCAACGCCGAAGACCCATTCAGCAACTTCTTGCCCAGCACAGGCCGCTTGGTGCGCTTTGCGCCGCCCGAGCAAAGCATGTGGCAAGGCGACACGCAAGCCAAGCTGGGCGTGCGCGTGGACACGGGCGTGTACGACGGTGGTGAAATCCCCATGTACTACGACTCCATGATTGCCAAACTCATCGTGCACGGCACAGACCGTTTGGACGCCATTGCCAAAATGCGCGAAGCGCTCAACGGTTTTGTCATTCGCGGTATCAGCAGCAACATTCCATTCCAGTCGGCGCTGTTGGCGCACGACAAGTTTGTCAGCGGTGACTTCAACACGGGTTTCATCGCCGAGCATTACGCTCAAGGTTTTAAAGCCGAGGACGTGCCGCACGATGACCCCAATTTCTTGGTCGCGATTGCCGCCTTTGTGCGGCGCAAGTCCCGCGAGCGCACGGCCCAAATCACTGGCCAGTTGCCAGGCTATGGTGTGGAGGTGGGCAGTGACTACGCAGCCATCGTGCTAGACAAGGCCGGTGCGCACCGCACCGTAGCCGTGCACATTGACGAGGTGGTAGGCCAAATCGGTGTGGCGCAGGTCACGATAGAGGGCACCACTTACGCCATCAGTTCTGACTCACGCATCAGTGACGGCTTGATCACAGGCTTTTGCAACGAGCAAGCCTTCACCGCACAAGTCGACCGTGGTAGCAAGCGCAACCCCTTGGCGCTGGTGGTGCAGCACAACGGTACCAAGATTGAAACCATGGTGGTTTCGCCGCGCATGGCGCAGCTGCACGCCATGATGCCGTTCAAAGCACCCCCAGACATGAGCAAATACGTGATGTCACCCATGCCAGGTCTGCTGGTGGACGTGGCCGTGAGCGTGGGCCAACAGGTACAAGCCGGTGAGCGCGTGGCCGTGATCGAGGCCATGAAAATGGAGAATGTCTTGTTCGCCCAAGCCGACGGCGTGGTCAGCAAAGTGGTCGCCGCTGTAGGCGAGTCCTTGGTGGTAGACCAAGTGATTGTTGAGTTTGAATAACCCCCACCAAAACTAGCCTTATGACACGACCATTCAAAGTACTAGGTATCCAGCAAATCGCCATTGGTGCGCTGGACAAAGCCCGTTTGCGCACCTTGTGGGTGGACATGCTGGGCTTGGAGGTGACGGGCAGCTTTCAAAGCGAGCGTGAAAACGTGGATGAAGACATTTGCGCCATGGGCGTGGGTGCCTTCAAGGTGGAAGTGGACCTCATGCAGCCCATAGATCCCGACAAAAAGCCAGCTGTGCACACCACAGCGCTGAACCATGTGGGCCTGTGGATAGACGATTTACCCAAAGCGGTGGACTGGCTCAGTGCCAACGGTGTGCGTTTCGCGCCCGGTGGCATCCGAGTCGGTGCTGCAGGCTTTGACATTTGTTTTTTGCACCCCAAGGCCAACGATGCGTTTCCCATTTCGGGAGAGGGCGTGCTCATTGAGCTGGTGCAAGCACCGCCAGCGGTGGTGCAAGCGTTTGCGGCACTGTCAGCCAACCCAAGCTGAGCGGCAGCCGCAAACCGCTAATCGCTAATCGCTAATCGCGCGATGCAAGGTGCACAAGGCCTCACAGACCGACGATCCACCCTGCGAATAAGTCCACGCACGTGGCTGCTTCTATGCATGGAGCGGTGTGCCGGCTATGACCGGCTGTGGGGTTGTGGGGCAGTGGGCAGCCGGCTGTCTGTCGTGATGTTTGTGATCTTTGGGACAGCTTGCGGTGGCGCGACCAGACTCAATCGCTGTTATGTGGGCGTGAAAATAACACGAAAATAGTACTATGCAGCGTGCTTGAGGGCCAAGCTGCGCGCGGGTGACGACCCCTGAGCGTCTATGTCGTTACACTAGCGCCGTTATCGAAATTTTTATAAAAATCCCCCCCGCAGCCGTGTCACGCATGGTTGCTGCTATTTGCTAGTTTAGGCCTCATGGACAACACCAATACCCAGCCCCGTACGCCGCGCGTGCACGCGTCTTTCAACCATACCCAGCAACCCCGTCACACATTACCCACCTGCGTTGCATTGGTGGACGCTCGGTTTGTATCGTGGCTCACCGGCGGGGCCAATCCCAAAGCCCACTACAACCGCAATGCCGTGGCCGCGCTGTTGTCGCAGGCCATGCCTGCTGCGGGCGTGTACGCCCAGCTCATGCGCACGTACTGGTATGCCGAGGCCGATGACAACGCGTTGGTAGACGACCAGTGTTTGCGGTTGGTCGCCAGCGACAGCGCGGATGAGGGCGGCCCGGTGTTGGCCGCCATGGTGCGTGACCTAGAGGCGCTCAGTGCCAGCAGCGCGTGTGCGCATGTGTTGATTGCTTCAGACGATGAGCGACTGATTGGTGCCATCGATGCCGCGCGCCTGCGTGGACTGCGTGTGCATTTGTTGTGCGACGAAAGCGTGCACCAGTATTACAAGTTGCAACAGTCAGACCCCGATTGGTCGCGCCTGCTGCGCGCGGGCGACCGCCGCGTGGTGGTCACCAGCGCCGAGCTCAGTGCGGCAATGGGTGAAGGGCGCTCACCCGCAGCGGCCCGTGTTGATATGCAAGCGCCTATGGGAGACGCGCGCGTCACCATGCAAGAGGTGGTCGATGCATGGTGGGACAAGAGCGACAGCTACGAGCGCGACGACTTGCGTGAAATGGTGCCGCAGTCACGCGGCTTGCCCCAGGAGGTGGACCGCAGTTTGTTGGCCGCTGGACGTGATGCCTTGCACCGCCCGCTCACGACCGGTGAGCGTCACCTGCTGCGCCAAATGGCACGCGACCGCGTGCTGGGCTCAGACAGCGCCGCAGCGCCCACAACAGTGGATCTGGCGGATTGAGGGTTGTTTGCGCTCCATGGCCCCCATGCCTTCCATGCCTTCCACGCCTTCTATGTCTTCCATGCGTACCGCTTGGCTGAGGCAACACCAGCGAGCTAGGTTGGCGCACTGGTGTTGTGCGCGGTCTAGGGGGCTTGGGTCAGCGGGGCTCATTGGGTTAAACCGGTTCAACCGATTAACCTCGCGAACGCGGCTGAACGGGTTACGCCCGGCAAGCCCAGCGAGGCCGTCAAGACCTATAAACCCATTCAATCACGGCAGAGATGTGATGCGATGCGATATGTTGGGCCCAGCCGAACCCGTTGCATAGCGCCATCAGCTGAGGTGGCGGACTGGCTGAGTGGCTGGCTAGCGTTGCTGTGCGGCGCGTTTGGCAGCCGCGCGCGCAAGCGCCGCTTCAATCACCGCGCGTTTGCTGTCTAAGACCGCCGAGTCTGTGTGTTGGCTGGCCGCGCCTAGGTCGGCCAGTTTGTGCTTGGCCTTGGCTTCCAAGCGCTCGTTGTGCTCAGTCTCTTCTAGTTTCAAGCGTGCTTGCCTGGCGGTGTAGCGCGCCAGCGCGGTGTCGGCT
>JANREF010000004.1 GCA_030726195.1 Burkholderiaceae bacterium
TTTTGCATCTTGCCGGTCGCACCCAGCGGAATGGCGTCTACGAACACCACGTCGTCTGGCACCTGCCATTTGGCGATCTTGCCTTCAAAGAAGCCCAACACGTCTTCTTTGCGCAGCGCTGCGTCGGGCTTGGCCACGACCACCACAATGGGGCGCTCGTCCCACTTGGGGTGGGCCATACCTATGCAAGCGGCCATGGCCACGCCGGGGTGGGCCATGGCGATGTTTTCCACATCGATAGAGCTGATCCACTCGCCACCCGACTTGATCACGTCTTTGGAACGGTCGGTGATTTGCATGAAGCCGTTGGCGTCTATGGTGGCCACGTCACCCGTTGGGAACCAGCCGTCCACCAGCGGGCTGGGTTTGCCTGACTTGTAGTAATCATCAATCACCCATGGGCCTTTGACCAACAAGTCGCCGTAGGCCTTGCCGTCCCACGGTTGCTCCACGCCGGCTTCGTTGACAATTTTCATGTCCACGCCAAACACGGCGCGGCCTTGCTTGAGCAAGGTGGCGCGGTTGCTGGCAGCATCACCGCCCTCGCCTTTGAGCACGCACACGGTGCCCAGTGGCGACATTTCAGTCATGCCCCACGCGTGCAGCACTTGTACGCCGTAGTCTTTGTCAAAGGTGTCAAACATGGCGGGCGGGCAAGCCGAGCCACCGATCACGGTCCGGGTGAGCTTGGAGAAGCGCAGCTTGTGTTGCTGCATGTAGCCCAGCAGCATTTGCCACACAGTGGGCACGCCCGCAGCCATGGTCACGCCCTCGGCCTCTATGAGCTTGTAGACCGACTCGCCGTCCATGGCTGGGCCCGGGAACACCAACTTGCAACCCACGGCAGCGGCCGAGTACGGAATACCCCAGGCGTTGACGTGGAACATGGGCACAACCGGCAACACGCTGTCGCGCGCGCTGAGGTTGAGCGCATCGGGCAGCGCGCCAGCAAACGCATGGAGCATGGTCGAGCGGTGGCTGTACAGGGCACTCTTGGGGTCGCCCGTGGTGCCGCTGGTGTAGCACATGCTCGACGCGGTGTGCTCGTCAAACTGCGGCCATTCGTAATGCTCGCTGTGTCCGCCAATCCAGGTTTCGTAGGCGCGCAGGTTGGGAATACCGTCCAGTGTTTGTGCTGTGGCTTCATCGCACAAAGCCACCCAGTGCTTCACGGTGGGGCACTGCGCTTGCACAGCCTTGATCAGCGGCGCAAAGGTGGTATCAAAGCACACCACGGTGTCTTCGGCATGGTTGATGATCCAAGCCAGTTGCTGG
Organism: Burkholderiaceae bacterium; assembly: GCA_030726195.1. Classification (GTDB taxonomy): domain Bacteria; phylum Pseudomonadota; class Gammaproteobacteria; order Burkholderiales; family Burkholderiaceae_C; genus RS62. Next base: position 1,276 of record JANREF010000004.1, read on the forward strand.
GGCACCAAACGTGGGTTCAGCGTGTGCAACACCCGGGCGCTGCCGCTCACACCGAAGTACAACTCGAGATGGCGGTAGCCATTCCAGGCCAGCGTGGCCACGCGCGCGCCGGCGGGCACCTTGTCGGCATCCAATGCATGGGCAACTTGTTTGGCTCGGGCTGCCACATTGCGCCAGTTGGTGCGGTGTATGTCACCTTCCACGCGGCGAGACACAATTTCAGTGTCGCCGTGGTGGCGTTGGGCGTGCTCTACCAGCATGTGTAGCAACAGGCCTTGTGACTGCATCAAACCTAGCATGGGATGTCTCCTTGTATGGGGGTTGCAAAAACCAATCAGCAGCCATGCTAACGCCCCACGCCAAACTGTGAATAGGCACAAGCGCGGGTACTTGTCGCGCTTACGACAAATGCCCGTGCCTACCCAAGCCTATTTGTGCCCTACGCAGGCCCAGGCCTGGCGCGGCCGCACAATACAAGCATGCCCGCCTTGCTCCAACAGCCCCTGCACCCCGACTTTCTCAGCCAGCTCAGCCAAGGCAGCCCCGTGCCTTTTGCCACGCCCTGCGCGGCCACGCCACTGGAGTCGCCAAGCCTTGGGGCCCTCAACCACGCCCTGTTGCACGAATGGGGCATGGGTGCACAGGCGCAAGCGGACACACACACGGATACATCCCTAAACACAACAGCAGAACATACAGCGGCCATGGCCAGCGCTCTGGCCAATACCCTGAGCGGTAATCAGGCGTGGCCAACATTCGGCGACGGCGATACCGAGGGAGAAGGCGAAGCGGTCACCAGCACCGCCAGCGTCTACAGCGGCCACCAATTTGGCGTGTGGGCCGGACAACTGGGTGACGGGCGCGCCCTCATGTTGGGCGAACTGCACACCAGCGCTGGCCCAGTCGAGCTGCAACTCAAAGGCGCAGGCCCCACACCGTACTCGCGCCGCGGGGACGGTAGAGCCGTGCGGCGCAGCAGCATTCGAGAGTATTTGTGCAGCGAAGCCATGCACGGCTTGGGCATCCCCACCACACGGGCCTTGGCCCTGGTGGCCTCACCCACACGCGTGCGGCGTGAAACCATAGAAACCACCGCTGTGGTGGCGCGC
>JANREF010000005.1 GCA_030726195.1 Burkholderiaceae bacterium
GCTGGACAACATTGCCGCCAGCATTGGTGAAGAACGCGACACCATCGAAGACGTGATTGAGCCGTATCTGATTCAGCAAGGCTATCTGCAGCGCACGCCACGGGGGCGCATGGCTACCTTGGCCGCGTTCAAACATTTGGGTGTGACGCCGCCCAAATCTTTTGGCGAGCGGTTTTGAGTTTTGGCAACACCCGCTGTATCGGGTTGCGGGGGGCATCAGCTGTGGCTCCTGGTTCGCTGAAACGATAATGCACGCATGGAAACCAAATGGCTTGAAGATTTTGTGAGCTTGGCTGAAACCCGCAGTTTCAGCCGTTCCGCGCAGTTGCGGCATGTCACGCAGCCGGCGTTTTCACGGCGCATCCAGTCTTTAGAGGCTTGGGCCGGTGCTGACTTGGTCGACCGAAGTTCTTACCCCACCAAACTCACCCCTGCAGGCAAAACCTTGTATGCGCAAGCCTTGGAGATGCTGCAGGCGCTGCAAAACACACGGGCCATGCTGCGCGGGCACAATGCGGCGGGCCAGGACTTCATACAGTTTGCTTTACCGCACACACTGGCCTTCACCTTTTTCCCGCATTGGGTGGCCAGTCTGCGCGAGAGCTTTGGCCCCATCAAGAGCCGACTCATCGCTCTGAATGTGCACGATGCCGCCATGCGCCTGGTGGAGGGGGGGTGCGACGTGTTGATCGCTTACCACCACCCGTCGCAGCCATTGCAAATTGACCCGGAGCGCTATGACATGGTGGTGCTGGGCCAAGAGGTGATCGCCCCATATGCGCAGTCGGGCCCAGAGGGGCGTTCTGTTTTCATTTTGCCGGGGCATGCGGCCAGGCCTTTGCCTTATCTGGGGTATGCGCCTGGCGCTTACTTGGGCGGCGTGACCGATTGGATCCTCAAACAGGCTGGCACCCCCGTTCATCTGGACCGGGTCTATGAAACCGACATGGCCGAGGGTTTGAAGGTCATGGCGCTGGAAGGGCATGGCATTGCGTTTTTGCCCCGCAGTGCGGTGAAAAAGGAAATCCAGAGCGGCACCTTGGTGGAGGTCGGTTTGCCCGACGGGCAAAGCTTGGCTTTGACAATGGAGGTGCGTGCCTACCGAGAAAAGCCTGGCGCCAAGCCTGGCCACAAAAGCTCTGCCCAAGACCTTTGGCGGCATTTGACGGTGAGCACCTCTTCGGTGCACTCTTCTCGATAAATGGGTTTGGCGAGAGAACTGTATTGGGTCATGCATTTATGGCATGAATTTCAGGGTACACCCTGAGCCTTCTCTGACAACAAACTGACTATATTTAGTGACGGTTATCAAGTCGGCACAATTTGTGCATTTCGCTAAGGCTTTTCTTGTCGCTTTGCACGCGGGTGGTGCATCGTTAAGATGCAAGCCCTGCTTCGTTAAAGCCTAGGGAAGCTCCTAGGCGCTTGATTTGCAGTTTTGGCATTTAATCAATGGGTGGCGTTTTGCTACTCAAAAATTTAGAAGAGGATTCAATTCATGAAAAAAATCACACGCACTGTGGTGGGTACCTTGCTGGCAACAGCAGGCTTGTTGGCTACATCCGCAGCTTTTGCTGGTAAAGATGTAGAAGCAATCAAAAAACGCGGCGAATTGATTTGTGGTTCAAGCACGGGTCTTGCTGGTTTTTCAGCTGCAGACAGCCAAGGCAAGTACAGCGGCATGGATGTGGACACCTGCCGCGCAGTTGCTGCTGCCGTGTTGGGTGATTCGAACAAAGTTCGTTTTGTGCCCCTGACTGCCCAACAGCGATTCACCGCCTTGCAATCTGGCGAGATCGATATTCTGTCGCGCAACACCACTTGGACATTGACCCGAGACGCTTCATTGGGATTGGTTTTCGCCGGCATCAATTTCTATGACGGTCAAGGCTTTATGGTGCCGAAGAAGCTCAATGTCACAAGCGCCAAGCAGCTCAAGGGCGCTACCGTTTGCGTTGAAGCTGGGACAACTACAGAGCTGAATTTGACCGATTATTCGCGCTCTAACAAGCTCGACCTCAAGACTGTTGTGTTCAACAACGCTGAAGCCACTACCGCTGCTTATTTCAGTGGCCGTTGCCAAGCGTATACGACCGATGCGTCTGGCTTGGCATCTTATCGCTCCAAGCAAGCCCAAAATCCCGCTGACCATGTGATCTTGCCTGAGTTGATTTCCAAAGAGCCCCTTGGCCCTATGGTGCGCCGCGGTGACGACGAAATGTTCGCCATCGTCAAGTGGGTGGGTTTTGCTTTGTTGGAAGCCGAAGAAATGGGCATCACACAAGCCAACGTTGACAAGATGCGTGCTGAGAGCAAGAACCCCGCTGTCATGCGTCTTTTGGGTGCCGGTAACGAAGACACAGGCAAGCTCTTGGGCTTG
>JANREF010000006.1 GCA_030726195.1 Burkholderiaceae bacterium
GTTCAGATGCACCGCTTATCGCCAGTTACGCACGGGGTAGATTTTACTGCACAGTGAGTTGCTGCTGTGCCACCAGAGTTGATGGCGTGTCCACACGGGGGGGATTGAGTGTGCGCTGGGTGGCGGCGCTTGCCGATGCGGGCGCAGGCCTGGCTGCCGCTCCGGTTTGAATGTCAGGCGCGGCGCTGGGCGCGGACGTGGGCGAGGCTGTGGGTGAAGATGCGGCTGGTGCAGGCTTGTCGCGCAGCGTCAGCCCGCGTTTGTAGGTGGGCAAGTCGAACGGCGCCAACACTTTGTGCATGCGCTCGTAGACGCGCAACACCTTGTTCACGTAAAAACTGCCGTCAACGGTAACTGCGCCCACGTAGTAGCGCAATCCGCCTTCTACTGAGCCACCAGCACGGCGTATGCATTCTTGCAACACCATGGCTCCCACACGCAGGTTGGCCACGGGGTCAAAGGCGGCCATGGTGCCGCCAAAGGCTTCGAACTTGTCGACATGCACACGGGTGAGCACTTGCATGAGCCCTTGCGCGCCCACAGGACTTTGCGCAAATGGGTTGAAGCGCGACTCGACCGCCATGATGGCCAGCAGCAAGGCGGGGTCTATATCCATGCGCTCGCCAATGTCGTGGGCTTCGGCCACCAATACGGCCAATGGCTCTTGGGCCACGCGGTACTGCCGGGCAATCCATTTGGTGAGCACGGCTTGGTGCTGTGGCAAGTCGGTGAGTGAGGCCACACTGGCCCTGTCGGCCGCCGTGGGCTCGCCGGGGAGGGATTGAGACTCTGTGAGCCTGCTTTCCTGGCGGTTTTGAAGAAAGTCCAGCAGTTGTTCTTCAGCCGGTTCGCGAACCGCGTCTTGACTGACAAACAGCACCACCACACACACAATGCCCACGCCTGCCATGGCGAAGCCACTGTGCGCGATACGCCACATCCAATGCGCGAAAGCAGCTGGCGCTTTGGCCAAAGTCAGACGCGGTGCGCCTGGCTGGGGCTGCCTTGATGCAATAGACGTGTTGAAAAGGCTCATGCAAGTGGTGGTCGGTTCGCCCTTACCGCGGCCCTTTAAAGGGGCTCAAGCGGCGGGGCTGGTGCAGGCGAGAGTTTGGGCTGGCCTGCTTGGACTGTGTAGTTGACGTGCTTTGATTTTAGAAACCGCCAAATGAAAGTCAATGCTTAGATATTTGTTTTTAATGGTTATTTTTATATAAGCCCGTGAATACTGACCATTTCCAACGACTTAGAGGGTATATCGGTTTTGAATTCCCACTCGTGGTTCGCCCAGTTGTGGCGGGCTTACCACTTCGCATGTTGTTTCTTGAAAGTGCGCTTGATCGGTTTGGCCCGTCGCTGGGCAGTAGGTCGGTGGCGCAAGAGGGTGAGGCGGTGCCGGTGGTCGCCCGCGTTGCGCCATGGCGTCTTGGCGATCAGGCGGTGGCCAGATTGATGCGTTGTGTGTCGCCGGGCGTGGCGCGGCTGAGTCTGAGCAGCTGGGCGCGTGGTGCGCGTGGGGCGGCGTGGCCGTGTGCTGCGCCGTGGTCGGTATCCCAGTCGCTCAACACATGTCGCGTCAGACCATGGGCCATGGCGTGGTCTAGGCCGGTGTGCGTGTGGCCATGGATGACCGTGGTGGCTTGGGCTAGGGCTGCGCTCTGCGCCACGGCCGAGGCGGTGACGTCTGGCAGCTGGTTGCTCGCGCTCATGGCTTGCATGCGTTGGCTGCTTTGGTCGCGCATGGCTTGCGCTTGTGCCAGTCGCTCGCTCAGCTTGTGTTTTAAAAAGGCTTGCTGCCACTGGGGGTTGCGCACCTGTGCCCTGAAGGCTTGGTAGGCTTGGTCGCTGGTGCACCAACGGTCGCCGTGTGCCAGCAAATACCGATGGCCGTGCCAATCCAGCACGGTTTCTTCGGCCAAGGGCGTGACGCCACTGGCCTGGAAGAAGCGCTGGCCCAGTAAAAAGTCGCGGTTGCCCACAATCATGTACAACTGCATGCGCTGGCTGGCCGCACGCAGTTGTTCGGTGCAGGTTTGCCAGAAGGTGGCATTGCGTTGGTCGTCGCTGGACAGCTGGTCTGTTTGAGCGGTGTCTAGCACGTCATCGCCCACCCAGACCTCAAAGAAGTCGCCCAAAATAAACAAGGCATCACATTGGGCCTGCGCCAAATAGTGATGCCAAGTCTGTGCCGTCTGTGGTGTGCTGGCTTGCAAGTGCAAGTCAGACACCAGATCCGCGCATGCCCAATCGGGCGAGGCGGTGATGTGGCTGGACATCATCGCTTTAGGCCAATGCGGCAATGCGGGCGGGCTTGCGGCTGCGTGTTGCTGTTCGCAATTACAGCGCAACCGCCTTCTCGATGATGAGGTCGGTTTTGGGCACGTCGTCGTGGAAGCCTTTGCGCCCAGTGTCTACGCCCTTGAGGGTGTCCACAATGTCGGTGCCAGACACCACTTTGCCAAACACGGCGTAGCCCCAGCCTTGGATGCTGGGCGCGGTGTGGTTGAGGAAGTCGTTGTTGGCCACGTTGATGAAAAACTGGGCACTGGCTGAATGCGGGTCTTGGGTGCGCGCCATGGCCAAGGTGTACTTGTTGTTTTTCAGGCCGTTGTTGGCTTCGTTGCGAATGGGCTCGTCGCTGTCTTTTTGCGTCATGCCGGGCTCAAAGCCACCGCCTTGCACCATGAAGTTGTCGATGACGCGGTGAAAAATCGTGCCATCGTAGTGGCCCTTGTTCACGTAAGACAAAAAGTTGGCCGTGCTGATGGGCGCGTGCTCTTGGTCGAGCTCGATGGTGATGACGCCGTGGTCAGCAATGTGTAGTTCTACTTGGGGGTTGGCCATGGTGTTATTGCTCCAAAGTGGCGGTTTGAATCACGACAGGTACTTTGGGTACGTCGGATGGGAAGGGGCCTGCTGCGCCAGTGGCAACAGAGCGAATGGCGTTGACAACGTCCATACCCTCAACCACTGTGCCGAACGCCACGTAGCCGTAGCCTTGCATGGTGGGGGCGCGGTAGTCTAGGAAGGCGTTGTCAACGACGTTGATGAAAAACTGTGCAGTTGCAGAGTTGGGGTCTTGCGTGCGCGCCATGGCAATGGTGCCCACAGTGTTGCGCGGTGCGCCGTTGGCCAAGGCTTGTTGGCCTTCGTGAGCAATGCCCGCGCGGGTGGGCTTTTGCTGAAACTGGGGTGTAAAGCCGCCGCCTTGAATCATGAAGTTGCCAATTACGCGGTGGAAAATAGTGCCGTCGTAGTGCTTGTCGCGCACGTACTGCATGAAGTTGGCCGCCGTTTTGGGCGCAGCCTTGGCGTCTAGCTCGAGCACAATCACGCCTTGGTTGGTTTGCAGGCGCACGCGTGGTTTGTCGGCGTTGGCATGTGCGCCAACGCTGGCTACTGCCAGCGCTGCGCCTGCCAGCGACAGTACAGCTCTCCTGGCGATGTGTGTGCTAAAGAGCGGGACAAGCGAGTTCATGCGTTACCTTCGTAAAAAATGCGCCATGTGTTGCCCTCAAGACGCCAGTACTGGCGCTTGTTGACGCTGGCTTGGTTGGGCTTGAGCTGTTCGGCGTAGTTCACCACCACCACTTGTTCTTCGTCTTGCCAGCTCACAACTGTGATGTCGGTTTGACGGCTTTGAGGCGTTGCCTCTTTTTTGATGGTGGGCCACCAGTAGCTCAGTGCTTTGCCACGGCGGAAGAACTTGTCGCTGTAAGCGTCGCGCAGCGCGGCCAAGTTTTGAGTTTGGCGGTGATGCTGCCACTGCGCAAAGCTGGTGTGAAAGCCTGCGGGCATTGCACTGGAGGCGACGTCGTTGTGTGAGACTGCGGCCGTGAGCGGGGCGGATGCGCGGCTGGCATCTACCCACGTGAGCGACTGTGCAATCAGCACAGGCGTTGAGCGGATGTCGGCGTCTTCCAGCAAGCGAGTGATGTCGGGGTTAGACAGCACCACGCAGCCTTCGGATGCCAGCGGCGCGCGCACATATTGCGCGGTGGGCGTGCCGTGCAGCCAGATGCCATCACCTGTTTTTTTGCGAAGAATGTCTAAGGCGTTTGGGTAGTTCAGGGGCAAGGCACCGCGCCCGTATAAGTCGGGCAGCTGTTCGTCGGCCAAGATGCTGGTGATGAAGTACACGCCCAGTGGTGTGCGGCCGTCGCCCTCCACAAACTTGCCCACGCCGTTTTTACCCACCGACATGTACACATCTTTAACCAGCACCATGTTGGCGGGCTTGCCTGCTGGGGCTGTGTTCTTAAACCAGTACAAGCGCGAGCGCGAGGCGTCTACTGCAATGACGTTGCGCGTGGACGGTGGCAATGCCAAGAAGTTGCTCGGCAAGGTGCCGGGTTTCGGTACTTCGGTCAGGGCCTGCAGGCGCAGCTGCGACTCGCGCAGCAACACCGCCAGCTGTTTGGCCTGCGCACTGTTTTTAGGCGCCAAGCTGCCCACGTCCACCGGCGTGCTGGTGCTCACGGCCAGCAAGTCGGCGTACAGCAACTGTGCCAATTGGAAGTTGGGGTAGTCGTTGGTGAGGGTCTGGGCATCGAGCAGCGCTTGCGCGCGCTCGCCACTGCGCAGCGACTGGTAAATGGCAATCAGGCGCGCCTCTGCACTGCCACGTAGGGCACCGGTCTGAAGGGGCGCGGCTGGCGTGGTGGCGGCACCGTCTATAGATAAAGACCACGCGGGCACAGCCGGTGCCGAGCGGCTGTGGGTGAGCCGGTCTAGAAGGGAGCCCGAGCTTGCCGCCGCGCCCACACTTTGAGCGGCATCACGTGGTGGGCCGTCGTCATTGGAGCCCCAACCCAGCATGATGGCAATGCCCAACAAGCCTGCGGCTGCAAGCCACCACAACACGCGCTTGAGTCTTGCAACAGACAGGCGCGCTGCAGGCTGCTCGTCTTGCGGAGCAGTTGCTGCCATGCGGGGGGCTTGCATCAGTGTCATGCAGTCTGTCCTTAGCGCACGGACTCTTTGGCAATCAACCAGCGACCACCTTCAAGCACCATGTCCAAACGCTTGACGCTGGTGCCATTGAAGGTGTCGGATGTGTAGGCTTGCGAGAAGTCGGCCGTGGCAGTTTTGCCATTGAGGTTGACGCGCAGGTTGACTATCTTGACGTTGATGCGCTTGCGCGGCACGATGCGCTCGGTGCGCTGTTGCTTCCAGTCGCCCAGCGTCAAGCCGCGACCTGGGTCAAACGATGCACTGTAGGCCGACAAGTAGCTGTCGATGTCGCGCGCCGACCAAGCCGCGGCCCAAATCAACACGCTGTCTTTGATGTCTTGTTCGGCTTTGGCAGTGGCCTTCTCGCCGTCACTGGCCCCAGCTGGCGCGGACGCTGCAGGCGTGGCTGCTTGGGTTTGTGTGTTGGATTCTGCCTGGGCTGGCGTCGCCGCCGCTGGCTTGGCCATGGCAACGATCACGTTGTCCTGTGGCTTGGCCCCAGGTGTGAGGTTGCCCAACAAGGTCATTTGCGGTGCATTGGGTGTGTTGGCGCCGTCCACCTGCAAGGCTTTGCCGTAATTCTTTTTGGCCAGCGCTGCGTAGACATCGGCCATGTTTTTGTGTGCGGCCGCGTAGGAGGGGTTGGTCAGAATGGCGCGCTCGAACGCGGCTTTGGCTTTTTCCAAATCACCCTTGGCTGCAAACAGCACGCCCAAGTTGTTGTGTGGCTCTGGCAGCTCGGGGTATTTCTCGGTCATGTCCTCAAACAGGGCAATCGCACCACGCGTGTCACCGGTTTGGGCCTTGATGACGCCTTCAAAGAACATGAGCTGCACGTCTTTTGGGTTGTCATTTTTGGCTTTTTTGACCAGTTCTAAAGCCCGAGCGGACTCGCCAGTGGACAGGGCTTGCTTGATATCGGCGTAATGTTGCGTTGCACTCCACGCATGGGTGCTGGCCCACACCGCGGCGCAGGCTACGCCGGCGCTCACGGCGATAGTGCTAAAGCTGCGCTTGGCGCGTCGCGCCAATGTCAGGCGGGACGGCTTGGATGGGATGGCTTGGGGTGTTGGGTTAGGCATGGCTCGTGTGCTCAAGTGTGGGTAAAACATGATCGATATGAATATTATTCTCAAGCGGGGGCTGTACAGGGCTTGGGCTGCTGTGCCTCGGACCTCGCGCTATTGTAGCCAGTCGGCGCGCCCGCTGCCCGGGCCAGCCCCTGCGAATGGGCCGCAGCAGCAAGGGTATTCGGTGCCCGACATGGTCTCGGTGAAAACCAAGGCAGACACAAGCGGCTGAGCACCGTAGAATTCCGGGCTGTCTTGCGTTTGATCGCCTTTTGCTTATGTCCCTATCTATCTACAACACCCTCAAGCGCGAAGTCGTTGCGTTTTCACCTTTGCAGCCCGGGCACGCGCGCCTGTATGTGTGCGGCATGACGGTGTATGACCTGTGTCACTTGGGCCATGCGCGCGTGATGGTGGCCTTTGACGTGGTGCAGCGCTGGCTCAAGGCCAGTGGCCTAGAGGTGACTTATGTGCGCAACATCACGGACATAGACGACAAAATCATCAAGCGGGCGTTGGATAACGGCGAGACCATCCAGGCGCTGACCAACCGCATGATTGGCGAAATGCACCGCGATGCCGACGCGTTGGGCATAGAGCGCCCCACGCACGAGCCGCGCGCAACAGACTATGTGCCGCAGATGCTGTCCATGATTGAGGGGCTGCAAGGCAAGGGCTTGGCCTACCAAAGCAGCAACGGTGACGTGAACTATGCCGTGCGCGGCTTCGCCAATTACGGTGCACTGAGCGGCAAGTCGGTTGACGAGTTGCGCGCCGGTGAGCGCGTGGCCGTGGTGGGCGGCAAGCAAGATCCATTGGACTTTGTGTTGTGGAAGTCGGCCAAGGCGGACGAGCCAGCCGACGCCAAGTGGGACAGCGCTTTTGGGCAAGGCCGCCCGGGCTGGCACATTGAGTGCTCCGCCATGAGTTGCGCCTTGTTGGGCGAGCAGTTTGACATTCACGGTGGTGGTGCGGACTTGCAGTTTCCCCACCACGAAAACGAGATTGCCCAAACTGAAGGAGTGACCGGCAAAACCATGGCCCAGGTGTGGATGCACAACGGCTTCGTGCGTGTAGATAACGAAAAAATGTCCAAGAGCTTGGGCAACTTCTTCACCATCCGCGAAGTGCTCAAAGCCTTTGACGCCGAGACGGTGCGGTTTTTCATCATCCGCGCCCATTACCGCAGCCCGCTCAATTACAGCGATGCGCATTTGCAAGACGCCAAGGGTGCGCTCAAACGTCTGTACACGGCATTGGCCAAGGTGGATGTGTCTGCGGTGCCAGTGGTCGGCCCCAGCGCCATGGACTGGTCAGCCAACGATTACACCCGCGCCTTCAAGGCGGCCATGGACGACGACTTTGGCACCCCCGGTGCAGTGGCCGTGCTGTTTGATTTGGCGGGCGAGGTGAACAAAACCGGCTCATTGGAACTGGCGGCTTTGCTGCGCAATTTGGGTGGCGTGCTCGGGCTGTTGCAAACCACGCCCAGCGCATTTTTGCAGGCGGGTCAGACTGGCCACAGTGGCGCGAGCGACCAACACGCAGCCGCCGAAGCGCTGGACATTGACGCGTTGATTGCCAAGCGCGCTGCGGCCAAGGCCGCCAAAGATTTTGCGGGTGCCGATGCCATTCGAGCCGATTTGCTGGCCAAGGGTGTGGTGCTCAAAGACAGTGCGCAAGGCACCACATGGGAGCGCGCGTGAGCGCGCTCGCCGCGGCTGTGCAACCAGAATACTGGGAGCAGGCTTGCGAACACTTGATGCGCAAAGACCGCGTCATGCGCCGATTGGTGCCCAAGTTCCCCAATGCCAGCATCGAAACCCGAGGCGATGCATTTGTCACACTGGCGCGCAGCGTGGTGGGGCAGCAAATATCGGTCAAAGCCGCGCAGTCGGTATGGGAGCGCTTTGCCGCACTCATGAAAGTGGTCAAGCCGCACAACGTGCTTAATTTAGAGGTGGACGCCATGCGCGGCGCGGGTCTGAGTGCGCGCAAGGTGGAGTACCTCAAGGACTTGGCCGCGTATTTCCATGAGGGCCGCGTGCACGTGAGCGCCTGGGCTGATATGGACGACGAGGCCATCATCACCGAGCTGGTGGCCATACGCGGCATTGGGCGCTGGACGGCAGAAATGTTTTTGATGTTCCACCTGATGCGACCCAACATTTTGCCGCTGGACGATGTGGGTTTGCTCAACGGCGTGAGCCAGCTGTACTTCTCTGGCGAGAAAGTCAGCCGCAGCGAAGTGCGCGATCTGGCCCGCGCTTGGGCGCCCTACAGCACGGTGGCGACTTGGTATATTTGGCGCTCGCTGGACCCATTGCCCGTGGCCTACTGAGGCTGCCCGCACACTTGGGTGCGTATGCCAGCACCATAACAACACAGACTCCTACAGGGAGAAGCCAATGAGTAAACGTCATTTCTTAGATTTTGAGCAACCCATTGCCGAACTTGAAAACAAGGTCGACGAGCTGCGCTATGTGCAGTCGGAGTCTGCGGTGGACATTTCGCAGGAAATTGAGCAAATCTCTAAAAAGAGCCTGCAACTGACCAAAGACATTTACGCCAACCTCACGCCTTGGCAAGTCACCAAGATCGCTAGGCACCCCGAGCGTCCGTACACGCTGGATTACATCAACGGCATCTTCACGCACTTTGTCGAGCTGCATGGCGACCGCCACTTTGCCGACGACCAAAGCATTGTGGGCGGCATGGCGCGCCTGAATGGCCAGCCGTGTATGGTGCTGGGCCATCAAAAAGGACGCGACACCAAAGAGCGCACCTTGCGCAACTTTGGCATGACCAAGCCAGAGGGTTACCGCAAAGCTTTGCGCCTGATGAAGCTGGCGGAGAAATTCAAAATACCCGTGTTCACGTTTGTGGATACACCCGGCGCTTACCCAGGTATTGACGCGGAAGAGCGTGGTCAAAGTGAAGCCATTGGCCGCAATATTTTTGAGATGGCGCAGCTGGAAGTGCCCATCATCTCCACCATCATTGGCGAAGGCGGCTCTGGCGGTGCCTTGGCCATTTCTGTCGGTGACCAAGTGCTGATGTTGCAGTATGCGGTGTACTCGGTCATCAGTCCGGAAGGCTGTGCCTCCATTTTGTGGAAAACCAGCGACAAAGCCGAAGTGGCTGCCGAGGCCTTGGGCATTGTGGCCACGCGCCTCAAGGGTTTGGGCCTGATAGACAAAATTGTGAGCGAGCCCGTTGGCGGGGCCCACCGCGACCACAAAGCTATGGTGGGTGTGCTCAAAAAATCACTGACCGACGCGCTGCGTCTGGTGTCTGACCTCAAGCCCAAGGAGTTGGTGGAGCGCCGTTACGAGCGCTTGAACAGCTACGGCCGTTTCACCGACACGTCGATCTGACCATCAAGCCCTGAACTCGGGCGCTGAACGCAATTGCGGTAGGTGATGGCTGCTGCGCACAGCGCGCCGCACGCACAGACCCACAAGCAGGACGACAACCAGGGCGACGGGCGCGGCAGGCCGCACCGGCCGCTGTGCAACGGGGAGGTGGCGGCCGCTGTTGAACTTTGGGCCTGATTGGACATGATTGAACATGATTGAACATGATCAAAACCTGCTAAACATGTGTTGACGTGCCATTCAGCCTTACCCCAGCCCCTGTAGCGCCCATACTACGACCCACCCCACGATCCACTCTAGGATCCACGTCATGACCCATCCCAACCCTTGCGCCAAGGCCTTGGCCAGCTGGCACGAGCAGCAGCTCGGCCACGCGGGCGAGACGTCGTTGGCAGATGCCTGCAGCGGCGGCGGGCGTATTGGCGTGGCCTACAGCGGTGGGGCGGACTCAACGGCCTTGTTGCTCGCAGCCATAAATTTGTGGGGCGAGCGCGTGGTGGCGCTGCACGTGAATCACGGCTTGCAAGCGGCGGCGGGTGCGTTTGAGCAGCATGCGCGCACTTGGTGCGAGACCCACCACATCGAGTGCCGCGTGGCCAACTTGCAAGTCGTCGTAGCCGCAGGCGACAGCCTGGAGGAGCGCGCGCGCGTGGCGCGTTACCAAGCCTTGGCCCAGCTCGCCAACGGTGCGGGTGCCAGCCACACACACGACGCGGCACAGGCCTGCGCCGTGGTGTTGCTGGCCCAACATGCACAAGACCAGCTCGAAACCATGCTCATTGCCTTGAGCCGTGGTGCTGGTTTGCCCGGACTGAGCGCCATGGCTGCACAGTTTGAACGCCATGGCCAGCGCTTTGCGAGGCCCATTTTGGGCGTACAAGCCACAGCTATTCGGCAGTGGCTGGTGCAGTCGGGGCACCGCTTTGTAGACGACCCCAGCAACGCAGACACCAGCTACACGCGCAACCGCATTCGCGCGCAGGTGTTGCCTGCGCTGGAGCAAGCCTTGCCGGGCGTGGCGCAGGCGGTGGCGCGCAGTGCCGAGCATGCCGCGCAGGCGCAGGGCTTGTTACAAGAGTTGGCAGCCTTGGATGCGCTTGAAACGGGTTTGCCACCTGGTATCAAAGCGCTGCAAACCTTGCAGGCCGCCAGCCCCGCGCGCTGTGCCAATGTGTTGCGCCACTGGCTGGCGCACACACCCGGTGCCACGCCCAGCGCGGCACAGCTGCAACAGCTCATGCAACAGGTGCAATCGTGTACCACGCGTGGCCACGCCATTGATATCAAGGTCGGGCAGGGGCACGTGCGCCGAGACGGCGAAAAACTGACCTACAGCCCACCTATAATTTAGGGTTTGCCCGAAGGCCCGTGTGCCCGCGAGGCGAGCCCATCGTTTCCCATCTGTCCAACTCCAACCGCCGTGCGTTGAGCACTGCAACTCTTTATGGCTTTAATTGTTCACAAGTACGGTGGCACCTCCATGGGGTCTACCGAGCGTATTCGCAACGTCGCCAAGCGCGTTGCCAAATGGCACCGTGCGGGTCACCAAATGGTGGTGGTGCCGTCTGCCATGAGTGGTGAGACCAACCGCTTGCTGGGCTTGGCCAACGAGTTGGCGCCTGCCAAGCGTGGCGACGCCTTTGACCGAGAGCTGGACATGTTGGCCTCCACCGGTGAGCAAGTCTCCGTTGGCTTGCTGGCCATTGCTTTGCAGGCCGAGGGCATAGACGCCATCAGTTTTGCCGGCTGGCAAGTGCCCATCAAAACCAGCGCCACACACACCAAGGCTCGTATCGAGTCCATAGACGACGCCCGCGTGCGCGGCGAGTTGGCCGCTGGCAAGGTGGTCATCATCACCGGCTTCCAAGGTGTGGACAGCAACAACGACATCACCACGCTGGGCCGTGGCGGCTCGGACACCTCGGCTGTGGCGGTGGCTGCGGCCATGAAGGCCGATGAATGCTTGATTTACACCGACGTGGACGGCGTATACACCACAGACCCGCGCGTGGTGGAAGACGCTCGCCGACTGGCTCGTATCAGCTTTGAAGAAATGCTGGAAATGGCCAGCTTGGGCAGCAAGGTGTTGCAAATCCGCTCGGTGGAGTTTGCCGGTAAATACAAGGTCCCCATGCGTGTGCTGTCCAGCTTTACGCCATGGGACATAGACATCAATGAAGAAGCCAAATCTGGCACTTTGATTACTTTTGAGGACACTGAAGTCATGGAAAAAGCTGCTGTATCGGGCATCGCATTCAACCGCGATGAAGCCAAAGTCTCGTTGTTGGGCGTGTCAGACACGCCCGGCATTGCCTACAAAATTTTGGGCAGTGTGGCGGACGCCAACATCGATGTGGACATGATCATTCAAAACCTAAGCAAAGACGGGCGCACCGACTTCAGCTTCACGGTGCACCGCAACGATTACGCCAAAACCATCGACTTGCTCAACAACAAAGTGGCGGGAGAGCTGGGCGCGCAAGAGGTGACCGGCGACGCCAAGATCTGCAAGGTCAGCGTGGTGGGTATTGGCATGCGCAGCCATGCGGGCGTGGCCAGCAAAATGTTCCGGGCTTTGAGCGAGGAGGGTATCAACATCCAGATGATTTCCACCTCTGAAATCAAGGTGTCTGTGGTGATTGATGAGAAGTACATGGAACTGGCCGTGCGTGCCTTGCACCGCGTCTTTGACTTAGACCAAGACAACAGTACAGACGCCATTTAAGCGCGGGCCACGCATTTGTAACTCTTTGGTGGGCGTTGCGCCAAAACACCTAACAAGTCGTGGCATAATCTGAGGCTCGGAGCGATGACCGAGTGGCCGAAGGTGCTCCCCTGCTAAGGGAGTATGGGGTG
>JANREF010000007.1 GCA_030726195.1 Burkholderiaceae bacterium
ATACGCGCAGGCTTGCTCAATGCCAGTGAAGTGGTGGCCAGGCCCTTTGCCTCGCCCGCGCCCAAGCGGGTGGTAGCACTGGTCAGCCGGCCCACACAAGCCAACAGCAGCGCACTGGCGCAGGTCAAAGCCTTGGCCATCACTTTGGGCAAACCCAGCATAGGCGGCGCCAAGCGCAGCCATACAAGGCCTGCGTCTGCAGCAATACCAACACCACCAACAACAAGCGCCCCCTCAACGCCCTCAACATGATGCGCAGCAGCACCGCCATGGCCCACCCGGCATGAGGCCAAGGCTGGGCACTCACCTCACCTCACCTCACGTCACACGGCCGCCAGGCCCGCAACGGGTCACATTCAAGCCAACAACAAGCCACATACAGGCCCCACACCAGACGTGACAAAGGCACGCACACGGTTGACAGGCCATCGATCTACAACACGCTAAACTAAACACGTTCGCTTGATTACCAATATGAACAAATTTTTCAAATCGACACCAGGAGACAACATGAAGACACTATTGAGCGCTTGTGCATTGGCCATGGCCTTGTTCACCGCCCCATTCGCAGCCCAGGCCGCAGCCGCAAACAAAGTCGTTATTCAAATCAGTGACGACGCCGCGTCGACTTGGAATTTGGCCTTGAACAACGCCAAGAATGTGCAAAAAGCACTGCCAGGCTCCTCTGTAGAAATCGTGGCCTACGGCCCCGGCATCGGCATGCTTAAAGCAGACGCTACCGTGGCCAACCGCATCGCTGAAGCGGTGAGTGCTGGCGTGACCGTTGTCGCGTGCCAAAACACCATGAAAGCCAAAAAGCTCACACCAGCGGACATGCACGGCGCCATTGGCTACGTGCCATCAGGCGTCGTTGAAATCATGGCCAAGCAAGCCGACGGCTGGAGCTACCTGCGTCCCTAATCGCGCCGCAGGCCCACGGTAGGACTGCAACAGCCCTGCCTTAGACACAACAAGACACAACAAGGCACAACAAAAAAGCCACCCTAGGGTGGCTTTTTCAATGCTTGCACCGATGTGCAGCGCCTTTACTGGGCCGCAGCCTGCGTGTTGCGCAAACGGATGTGCAACTCGCGCAACTGCTTCTCGTCCACAGGGGACGGCGCTTGCGTGAGCAAACACTGGGCACGCTGGGTTTTGGGAAAAGCAATCACGTCGCGGATGCTCTCGGCGCCTGTCATCAGCGTCACAATGCGATCCAAGCCAAAGGCCAGACCACCGTGCGGTGGCGCGCCGTATTGCAAGGCATCCAACAAGAAGCCAAACTTGAGCTGTGCTTCCTCAGGATTGATGCGCAAAGCATCAAAGGCTTTTTGCTGCACTTCAGCGCGGTGGATACGCACCGAGCCGCCGCCCACTTCCCAGCCATTGATGACCATGTCATAGGCCTTGGACAAGCACTTCTCGGGCGCGGTCGACATGTAGTCTTCGTGGCCGTCTTTGGGCGCTGTGAAAGGGTGGTGCACGGCAGACCAACGCTGCGCGTCTTCGTCAAATTCAAACATGGGGAAGTCCACCACCCACATCGGTGCCCAGCGGTTCTCAAACAGCCCCGTTTTACGAGCGAACTCGCTGTGGCCAATTTTGATGCGCAACGCGCCAATGGCGTCGTTGACCACGCGCTCTTTATCGGCACCAAAGAAAATAATGTCGCCGTTTTGCGCGCCAGTGCGGCCCATGATGGCAGCAATGGCTTCGTCGTGCAGGTTCTTGACGATTGGGCTTTGCAAACCGTCACGGCCCAGCGCCACGTCGTTGACCTTGATCCAGGCCAAACCTTTGGCACCGTAAATTTTCACGAACTCGGTGTAGCCGTCAATCTCACTGCGACTCATATCTGCGCCACCGGGCACACGCAAGGCCACCACGCGGCCATTGGCCATTTGCGCAGGCGTAGAGAAGACCTTGAAGTCCACCGTTTGCATGGCATCGGTGAGCTCAGTGAAGGCCAGCTTCACGCGCAAGTCAGGCTTGTCTGAGCCGTACTGGTGCATGGCATCGGCGTAGGTCATGATGGGGAATTCGCCCAAATCAATGTTCAACACTTCTTTGAACATGTTGGAGACCATGCCTTGGAACATGGTGCGAATTTCGAGCTCATCCATGAAAGATGTCTCAATATCGATTTGCGTGAATTCAGGCTGACGGTCGGCGCGCAAGTCTTCGTCGCGGAAGCACTTGGTGATTTGGTAGTAGCGGTCGTAACCGGCCACCATCAACAACTGCTTGAACAGCTGTGGCGACTGGGGTAGCGCGAAAAACTCACCGTCGTGCACGCGGCTGGGCACCAAGTAATCGCGCGCGCCCTCGGGCGTGCTCTTGGTGAGCATGGGGGTTTCAATGTCCACAAA
>JANREF010000008.1 GCA_030726195.1 Burkholderiaceae bacterium
CTGGAAATCGACGTGCCGTTTGACGCCATTGTTGAGCGCATGAGCGGTCGGCGCGCCCACGTGGCCAGCGGACGCACCTACCATGTCAAATTCAACCCACCCAAGGTTGAAGGCATTGACGACGTCACCGGTGAGCCTCTCATCCAGCGCGACGATGACAAAGAAGAAACGGTTGTCAAACGCTTGGCCGTTTACAGCGAGCAAACACGCCCCTTGGTGGGCTACTACGCCGACTGGGCCAAACAAGACCCTGACAATGCACCCGCCTACCGCGCCATCAGTGGCACAGGCAGCGTGGACGACATCACCAAGCGCGCTTTTGCGGCACTGGTTTAAGCCGATCTAAACATCGATCTAAACTCTGAGCTGAGCACTGAGCTGACCACGAACTGACCCCAAGCTGAACCCCGATTGGGGCAT
Source organism: Burkholderiaceae bacterium (assembly GCA_030726195.1). Taxonomy (GTDB): domain Bacteria; phylum Pseudomonadota; class Gammaproteobacteria; order Burkholderiales; family Burkholderiaceae_C; genus RS62. The sequence goes on from JANREF010000008.1 coordinate 421, forward strand.
CAATCTCGGCCACCATACCTAGAAAACAAAAAAGCGCTACCCGTAGCGCTTTTTTTATGCCCTGGTGTTGTGCCTGCGCGCAAGCGGTTGACCCGCGCTGCGTTAACCGCCGTTGCTATCTTGGAGCGTTTGATCCCACAACAAGTCCAGCCTGTTACGCTACGCCTGATACGCCACAACACTAGGCCAACAAGGACAGCATCAAGCTCACCCGTGACTTCACGCCCGACAAGCCCGGCACAAACGGTAGACCGTCTTGTGTCATGCCTGCCGCTGAACCCGCCACCAAATGCCCTGCTTGGCAACGCGTGGCACACCACACCGGCAGGCCACCGGCCATCAACGCATGCAGTCGCCCCAGCCAAGCTTGGTTCAGGGTCCCGTTGCCCGTAGCCTGCACCACCACACCGTCCACGCCCGCGCTGTGCAACACATCGATCAGGCCTGCGTGGGCCGCCGCGGTGTGCACGACCAGCTCTACCCAAGGCTTGGGCGGCACCGCATGGCCTTGCAACAACGCGCTCAGCGCCTGCTGCGCAGGTGCGTACGCCAGCGCCCCACCTGCCACGGTTTGCGCACTGATAGGCACCTGCGCATGAGCTACAGGTGCTGCCAAGGTCACGGGACGCACACGGCCAGCCTCAATGTAGGCCACGGGCCCGGTGTCTGCGCCATCGAATGCATGCAAGCGGTAGGGGTGCACCTTTTGCACCGACTGCGCCGACCAGCTCGCACCAGCGACACACACCTGTACGCCACAAGCACCACCAAACCATGCCAGCGCCAGCGCGTCGCTGAGGTTTTGCGGCCCATCCGGCACCAAGGCTGTCGCCGGGCGCATAGCGCAGGTGAGCACCACTGGCTTGGCAGTCACACGCTCGCCCAACACGCACGCCAAGAACCATGCGGTTTCCTCCAAGGTGTCGGTGCCGTGGGTGATCACCACCCCCGCACAGCTGGCCTGGTCCAAGGCCTTGGCGGTGGCAGCGGCCAACGCCCACCAAAACGCCCAATCCGCATCCTTGCTGTCGATTTGCGCCACTTGATGGCACACCACCTTCACGCCCACGCCGTTCTCGGTCGTGACTTGGTCGGCCACTTGCGCCATCAGCGTGTCGATGCCAACCTCGCCCGCCTTGTAAGCCACGTGATCGTTAGACGATGCGCCCGACGCAGCACCCAGCGCCACAGCCACGCTGGGCGAGCGCCCAGCAATGGTTCCGCCTGTGCCCAGCACCGCGATATGAGCATCCTTGGGGCGACTTGGAGGAGCTGGCGAAAAAAACACTTGCATAAATTAAATTCCTGTTTAAAAATACAGTCACTGTTTGAATAAACAGGTGTTTAAACAACCAGTATGCAGCCGACACCTGAACAAACCCATCAGATTTGAAAGCGTGAACACCATGGCCAAGCTAACCGACAGACAACAACAAATATTGCAACTGATCCAGCGCGCCATCGCACAAACGGGCGCACCACCCACCCGTGCCGAAATCGCCACCGAGCTGGGCTTCAAATCTGCCAACGCCGCCGAAGAACACCTGCAAGCCTTGGCACGCAAAGGCGTGATCGAGCTGGTCAGCGGCACTTCACGCGGCATCCGTCTGCGCGGCGAGGCCTTGCGCAACATGAACGACAGTCCTGAGCGCCAAATGCTGTTGCCCATTGCTGGCCTCAACCAATTGCTATTGCCCCTGGTTGGCCGTGTGGCTGCTGGCTCGCCTATTTTGGCTCAAGAACACGTCGAGCAAAGCTACCAACTGGAAACCACGCTGTTCCAAAAACAGCCCGACTACTTGCTCAAGGTGCGCGGCATGTCCATGCGTGACGCGGGCATCCTAGACGGCGACTTGTTGGCCGTGCAAACCGCACGCGACGCCCGCAACGGCCAAATCATCGTGGCGCGCTTGGGCGACGAAGTCAC
>JANREF010000009.1 GCA_030726195.1 Burkholderiaceae bacterium
TAGCGCTGAAATGAGGTTAGCACCAGATTTTAATCGGTGCGCCCGTGCCCCAGGCACACAGGGTTTGCTGCTGTGGGCTCCATGCCCTCTCTAACGTCTACGGCCCCTATAGCTGTAGTCGGTGCTATCGCTGATGCGGCTTGTACGAGTGATGTGGGCTATGTCGGTTAGGGCGCTTACGGGGGTATGGGCTTTTATGGGCGTTTGTTGGGAGTATCCCGCTTCACGCCTGCTGCTGGGCGGCGGTGATGCACGCGCGCAGCTGGGCGGCATCGCCTATGGCGTTGGCCATGACCAGGACCAGCTTGGCATTGAGCAAGGCGGATTCGCTTGTTGACAAGCCCACATGCGCGTCCAACAGTTGTTCGTAAAAGCTGTCTGCGTCGGTGAAGTTCAATGCAATATCGGCCATGGGTGTCCGTGTTTCTCTATTGGTGGGGCGTTGGTGGGGTGCTGTGGTGTTGTGTGCAGCGCGCGGTGTGGGGTGCCTGGCCTGCCTGTCGCTTGCGCGGGCACTCACGCCAAGGCCAAAGCAGTGGCAACCGCCTTGATCAGCTGGGCATTGGCGGCGGTACCGGTGGCAGCCAGGTAGCTGTCGGGGCGCACCAGTGCCCATTGTTGTGCGCCGCATGCACTGGCCAAGGTGCCAGCCTTGTCCACAACCGTCTCTCTTGCGCGCGCCTGATGCGCGGCTTGCGTGGTGGGGAGTACCTGCACCACGTGCGCGCCACTGCTGCGTGACAGCTGTTGCAGTTTGCTCGCCTGTGCGCTGGACAAGTCGCCAAACCACAGCAGCAGCAAACAGCCCTGTGCCCATCGCAGCACATCATTGAGCTGCGCGGGTTGGCCATTGGCCCACTGCAATGCGACGTTTTGCACGCTGCGCCCCACCAGTGCGTGGCTGTAGGTGCACACGCCCGAGCGGGTGTAGGGGTTGGCTTCGGCCATGCGCCCGGTGTTGACCAGCGCGCGTGCAAAGCTGTATTGCTTGGCCAGCGCAATGGTAGCGTCGCGGAACAAGCGCTCGGCGCCATCCATGGGGCGCAAGTAGCGTGTGGTTCTGGCAGTGACCTGCACGTTCACGGTAGCGGCCTCGTGGCGCTCTTGGTGGTAACTCTGCAGCAACTGCGCGGGGGCGCGGCGGTGGTATACCGCAGCGAGCTTCCAAGCCAAATTGTCTGCGTCGCTGATGCCTGTGTTGCCGCCTCGTGCACCAAATGGGCTGACCACTTTGGCCGTGTCGCCCATGAAAAAGACGCGCCCCGCGTTCATGCGCTCCACCAATTGGCTGCGGTAGCTGTACGGGCCAACCCATACGATGTCGCACTGCTGGTCTTGGCCAAATTGTTTGGCCAAGCGCTCGCGCAGCACGTCTTCGCGGCTCACGTATGCGGGGTCGTCGTCTGGGCGCATTTGGTAGTCGATGCGCCACACGTCGTCGGCCATGAGGTGTTGCCACACCGCGCGGTTGTCGTTAAAGGGCGCTTCAATCCAGGTGTGCCGCTCGGTGGGGGGCTGGTCTTTGAAGCGCACATCGGCAATGCACCAGCGGTCGTCGCGTTTGATGCTGGACACGGGCATGTCGCACCACTTGTGAAATGGGGTGTTGGTGCCTGTGCAATCCACCACATAGGCGGCGCGCAATTCGTAGTCGCCCTGTGGCGTGCTGACGTGTAGGCGCACGCTGTGGGTATCTGTGTGGGCACCGGAGTCGGCACCTGTGTCGGCACTTGAGTTGGCACCTGTGTCGGTATGTGCGCTGCGGCTGTTGCCGACGTCGTCACGTGTACAAGCCGTCACACGGGACTGCCAGCGCACGTCCACCACGCCCAACTCTGCAATGCGCTCCACCAAGTAGCCCTCGATGTAGAACTGCTGAATGTTGATGAATGCGGGTTGGCTGGACAGCTTGAAGTCTTCGCGCTCTTGTAGGTTGAAGTTGTAGACCTCGTCGTCGCCTGCAAACGTGCGTCCCACGTGCCACTGCACACCTTTGGCTTTGATGCGCTCGTAGATACCCAGTTTGTCGAATATCTCAAGTGACTTCTGCGTGTAACAAATGCCCCGCGACGACGCGCCTTTGACGCCCACGGTGTTGTCCTCGTCCAGCAGCACAGCGGGCACGCCCAGCTGTGCCAAGCTGGCGGCCAAGGTGAGGCCCGAGATCCCGCCGCCCACAATCACCACAGGGTAGACGGGGCTGGGCACACCTTGCAGCTCTGGCGGTGTTGCAAAGGGGTAGGTGGGCAGCTCGTAGCCCACGCCTGCGGTGAACTCGTAGCCGTTGGTGTAGGCGGGGTCGGTGTAGGCGGCTGAGGTGTTGTGCGTCATGAGCGGC
>JANREF010000010.1 GCA_030726195.1 Burkholderiaceae bacterium
GTCATGCGCGTACTGTGTTTGTCAGCGCCAAGCTAAAAGCAGAATTGCAAGCCTACGCACAACAAGCCAAGTGCGTTGATCGCAGTTACCCGTTCTTTGCTAGCCAGAAAAGCATAAAGGCTGGGTTTAACGCCAACAGCTTGGCGCAGACGTTCGCCCTGCTGTATGCGGGCGCTGGACTAGAAGGCGCCAGCAGTCACAGCGGGCGCAGAACGTTTTTAACAACACTGGCCAACAAAGGCACTGCCATACACATTTTGAAAACGCTGGCTGGTCACCGCAGCATCAGCACTACTGCTGCCTACCTCTACAGTAGTCCAAGCCAGTTAAAGGCAGCTGTTGAACTGGTCTAAGGCGCTATCCAAAATTGTAATTTGCAATTTATTCTCAATCACACAAAATATTACACGTTTGCCATTCGGTCTATAACATGTTGATTTATAAATATTTTCCACGAGAATGGATTTCTGCGCACAGTTGTTTGAATCTGATGAACGGCATGACAGGTCCTAAGTCAAGAGTAAATTAAAGTTACGAATGCTATTTTAAATTTGCGCGGCAAGGCGCCGTTATATCCATCTCAGGCTGGTAATCCGTTGTGTGCACATCGGCCAAACCCAGCATGCTGTGGAACAAGTTGTCGTGTGACCAAGCCAGTGGTTGCTGGGTACTTAGGCACTGCAAGTCCATCCCCACGCGCGCCTGAAAGCCTTGAGACAACCACGTGATTTGTGGCACATGCTTTTGCTCACGCGGTGCAAAACTGTAGGGCAAACCATGCAAATACAGGCCGTTGTCACCCAGCGATTCGCCATGGTCGCTGACGTACCACAGTGCCGTGTCGCTGGCGTTGCTGCGCGCTTTCAGCCACGCAATGGTTTGTGCCAAAAAATAGTCGGTATAGAGAATGGTGTTGTCATACGCGTTCACAATAGCCTGGCGATCACAACTTTGCAACGCGTTACTGGTGCACTCTGGCAAAAAACTTTTTTGTGATGGCGGTGAGCGCTTGTAATAGGCTGGGCCATGGCTGCCCATTTGGTGCAGCACCACCACCACACCGCGCTGGCGTTGTTCAGTGGGCAGGTTGGCAATGTGCTGGTCAAGGTCAGACAGCATCACCATGTCCAAACACTCGCCATCGCGACACAACTCTGGGTGGTTGCTGTCGCGCGTATCAACTGTGGGCACGCGCGCGCACGCGCCTTTGCAACCAGACTGGTTGTCTACCCACAACACCGCCAAACCGGCGTGCTGCAACACATCTAGCACATCTTCGGCAGGCGCGCCAGCATTGTCAAACGCAGCTTTGCCCATGGCAGAAAACATGCATGGTAGCGACGCTGCTGTGCTGGTGCCGCACGACGTCACATCGCTGTAATACTGCAGCTCGCCGCGCTGCTTTAACAGCGTCAACTCTGGGTTGGTCTCACGCTCATAGCCGCCCAACTGCCAGTTGGCGGCCCGCCCTGTTTCACCCAACACCAGAACCATCAGCAGTGGCTTGCTGGCCACGTTGTAGCTGGCGCCCAACTGCGCGTCCTTGCCCACCAACTGCAAAGGCAGCTGTTTGTGTGGCATGGCGTTCATGACAACACGGGTGGTTGCATACACACTGTTCAGCGGGTTAATGAGGTAGCGCAACTGGTTGTGGTTGCGCATGGTCGACGACAGGTCTTGGAACACCAACAGTGCTGCCAACAGTGCCACCGCCAGGCCAGCGCTGCCAACCAACAAGTTGCGCCACACGCTTTGCAGCCATGGCTTGTGGCGGGTCTGCCGGGTTACTACCCACAAGGCAGGCGACACGCCAAGGCCCAACACGACGAGCACCAGACGCCATGACAGCAGGTCTTGGGCCTCACGCACATCGGTTTCCATCACATTAACCAGCATATGGGCATCAATTACGATGCCATAGCTCAGCATGAAGTAGCTGCTGCAAGCCGCCGTGACCAACAACACTGCCGTTATGAATTTGAACAACCACGGCCAGGCCAACAAGGACAGGGCAGCGAACAGCACGGCGGCAATGGCCACCCCAAATAGGACCATAAACCCCACGCCTCGCCAACCACCAACTTCGGGTGTTGCCCATAGTTGTTGCCACAGACTGACGTTGGACACCGTGGCCATCCACAATGCGGCCAAGCCGGCCACGGTGAATTTTGACCAGCTTGTGGGCTGGTCATGAGGGGATTTGAATTGGAACATCAGGGGTAGTGTCATTAAGAGAGTGTTTTTTGCAATTGGCGGTACCTTCGGTCATCTAACCCTCTTTATGTTGATTAGCACCGCAAAGTGAGCCACTGGGGGTGCAGCTAAAAACTTGGACTG
>JANREF010000011.1 GCA_030726195.1 Burkholderiaceae bacterium
TTACTATACACTGCTAGAAGTGAATAACACACAAAAACTGAGACCGCTGTGTTTGATGTGCAGCCTCAACCCAACGTATACACGCGCTACACACACACCTTGAAAGCCCGGGCCATAGAGCCCGAGGATTCGAGTTCTAGGTTTGAGGTTTTATGTCTCGAGTTTTAAGGCTTAGACCTTAGACCTTAGACCTCTTTCTTGACCACCGCGTAACGCGCCAGTGTTTTGGCTCTGGCTTGTGCGTGGTCCACGATGGGCAAGGGGTAGGTGTCGCCTAGGGTAATGCCCGCGCCGGCCAGCTCCAGTGGGGCGGCCAACCACGGCGCGTGAATGGCTTTGTCGGACAAGTCGGCCAGTTGCGGCAGGTAGCGTCGTATGAATTTGCCCTTGGTGTCAAACTTTTCGCTTTGGCTGATGGGGTTGAAAATTCGAAAGTAGGGCTGTGCATCGCAGCCGCTTGAGCTGGCCCACTGCCAGCCGCCGTTGTTGGCAGACAAGTCAAAGTCTATGAGCTTTTCTGCAAAGTAGGCTTCGCCCCAGCGCCAGTCCAAACCCAAATCTTTGCTTAAAAAACTTGCAACCACCATGCGCAGGCGGTTGTGCATGTAGCCTGTTTGGTTGAGTTGGTGCATGGCCGCATCCACCAAGGGGTAGCCCGTTTGCCCGTCGCACCAGGCTTTAAACAGTGTTTTGGCGTGTGTGCCTTTTTCCCATTCAATCTTGTCGTATTCGGGTTTGAAAGCGTGGCCCACCACGCGCGGGTGGTGGTGCATCACTTGCATGTAAAAGTCGCGCCAAATCAGCTCAGACAACCAGGTGCTAGCGCCCACATCGCCAGTGGCATGCTGGGCAAACGCCAGTCGTGCAAGCTCACGAATGGACACCGTGCCAAAACGCAGATGCACGCTCAGGTAGCTGGGGCCTTTCACGGCAGGAAAGTCGCGGGTGTCCTTGTAGCGGGTCATGCGCTCTACAAAGTCTTGCAGCAGGTTGTGCGCGCCTGCACTGCCCGGCGTGATGTGCTGGGCAGGCAAGTCCATCCACTCAAAGCCCATGTCTTGCAGGGGCACAATGCGCGCGTGTGCCTGCGCGCTGGCGGGCAGGCTGTTTGCTGGGAGCAGACCGGCGGTCAGGTTGGGGCTGTGGCTGGGGTAGGCCTTGAGGTAGTAGGGCTCTAGTTTTTTGAGCCACGCGTTTTTGTAGGGCGTGAAGACCGAAAAGGGGCGCTCGGCTTGGGTGAGTACCTCGCTGCGCTCGAAAATGCACTGGTCTTTGAAGGTGTGCAGCATGATGCCGGCATGGGCCAAGTCGCCCAAGGTCTGTGCATCGCGCTGCACCGCTTGCGGCTCATCGTCGCGGTTGGTGAACACGGCTTGGACGCCCAGCGCTGTGGCCAGCTTCGCAATACTGGGGTTGGCAGGGCCGTGTACCGTGAGCAAGCGCGGCGGGTTGGCAGGTTGGGTGGCCTGCAGGGCGTGGTCTAAGGCCTGCAAGCTCTCGTGTATGAACACCACCCGGCGGTCGATTTGAGGCAGACCGGCCAGTATGTCGGTGTCAAAGACAAACGCACACACCACTTGGTCGCAGGTCTTGAGGGCGTGGTACAGCGCGGCGTTGTCGGCCAAGCGCAAATCGCGCCTAAACCACATCAAGCCTTTGGCGTATTTTTTGTGGGTTGTTTGGGGCATGTGCGTGTCTTTGCTAAATAAAAGAGGGCAGCGGGCGCTGATGCGTGGAGGCGCATCGCGCACCGCTTAAAATGTGACCATGTCTGCTGATTCTGCCGTGATTGACCTTACCCATCATTTTCTGATCGCCATGCCGGGGTTGGACGATGAGCTATTTGGCAAGAGTGTGGTCTATATTTGCGAGCACAGCGACAAAGGTGCCTTGGGCTTGGTCATCAACAAGCCCAGCGATATTCCCCTGAGTGAGCTGTTTGCCAAAATTGACCTCAAGCTCGCGCGCCCCGATATGGCCAAGGCACCCGTGTTTCAGGGCGGCCCTGTGCAAACCGAGCGCGGCTTCGTGCTGCACGCCCCCATGGGCAAAGGCAGCGAGTCGGTGTACTCGTCCACCATTGTCATACAAGCCAAGCAACAGGGCCCATCTGACCTGGAGCTGGCCGACCAAGCTGTGGCCGAGCTCACGCAGCACCTCAGCCGCAAGTTTTCCGCGCATTTGGCGCAGCAAATTGGCGACGCTCTAGCGGCCAGTGAAGATGATCCCGACGAGACCGACGACGATGCCGACGACGAGACCGCGCAGGCTGGCGACGGTCACACACACGCTGGCGTGGATGCCGACCGTTTGGAGATGACCACGTCCAAGGATGTGCTGGAGGCCATGTCTGAAGGCGCTGGCCCGTCTAAGGTGCTGGTCACGCTGGGCTATTCCACTTGGGGCAAGGGCCAGCTGGAGTCCGAGATTGCAGAAAACGCGTGGCTCACGGTGGCTGCCGACCAAGCCATTATCTTTGACACCCCACCCGAGCAGCGCTACACGCGCGCCATGGGCTTGCTGGGGCTGGACGTTGCCATGCTGTCCAGCGATGTTGGGCACGCCTAATGGTGCCGGTGAACGCGTTGGCGGGCGCATCAACTCCAGCCTCGGCTGCAGATGTTGCATTGACGACGCCCAGCATGCAGTTGTTTGTGGCGTTTGACTATGGCGAGAAGCGCTGCGGTATGGCCAGCGGCAACCGACTCACCGCCAGCGCGTCGCCGCTACCCACGGTCGCTGCCGTGGGACAGGCGCGCTGGGACATCATTGCTGCACGGATAAAAGAATGGGCGCCGCATGCCTTGGTGGTGGGTGTGCCTTACCATCCAGACGGTGCGCCACACGACAACACGCGTGCGGCCAAGAAATTTGCAAGGCAACTCCACGGGCGCTTCAATCTGCCTGTATTTGAAGTGGATGAGCGCTACTCCACCACCGAGGCGCACAGCTTGGGCGCGCGCGATGCCGATGCCGCATCCGCGTGCATCATCTTGGAGCAATTTTTAGCGGGTCTGCATGCGCGGCCCAGTATGTGTTGACATGTGTTGATATCCGTTGAACGTGAAAGCCCCCCACCTATGACCTCCACCACACTCAACGCGGAACACCTTTACCAGGTGCTGCTCAATGGCATGCGCGATGTGCAAGCGCACAGCGCCCACCCTATCCGCTTGGTCGGCGTGGCCTCGGGCGGCGTGTGGTTGGCGCAACGTTTGCAACACGACTTGGGGCTGGAGGGCGATATTGGCGTGATCTCGAGCAGCATGCACCGCGACGATTTTGCGCAGCGCGGCCTGAGCAGCACGCCTGCACAAACCCAGCTGCCGTTCGAGGTGAACGATGCGCACGTGTGGCTCATCGACGATGTGCTGTACACCGGACGCACCTTGCGCGCCGTGCTCAACGAGCTGTTTGATTTTGGACGCCCGCACAGCGTGAAGCTGGCCGTGCTGGTGGAGCGCAAGGGTTACAAGCAATTGCCTGTGTGTGCAGACTTGGTGGCCGGCCAGGCCGACCTGCCGCCCGAGCAGTCGTTGGAGTTGGCACTCAATGCAGACAACGCCTTGGTGTTTGATGTGCAAGACGTGGGCGCGGTTAAGGGCTGAGCAACGCGGTGGAAATAGTTCAAACGGCCAGACAAGCGCAATAAAAACCGCAACACAAGACGCCACAACGACACAACAAACGCACAACAAACGCACAAAAAAAACATAACAAAAAGGCAACCCCAGCATGCGCATACAACGCAACCCACAACTCAACGCCAACGGCGAGCTGATTCACCTGCTGTCCACTGAAGGTTTGTCCAAAGATGTGCTCACGCATATTTTGGATACGGCGGCCAACTTCGTCAGTGTGAGCAGCCGTGACGTGAAAAAAGTGCCGCTGTTGCGCGGCAAGAGCGTGTTCAATTTGTTTTTTGAAAACTCCACGCGCACACGCACCACGTTTGACATTGCTGCCACCCGCTTGAGCGCCGACGTCATCAACCTCGACATTGCGCGTTCCTCTGCCAGCAAGGGCGAGAGCTTGCTCGACACCATAGACAATTTGTCGGCCATGGCGGCCGATATTTTTGTGGTGCGTCACAGCGAGTCGGGCGCGCCCTACCTCATTGCCCAGCATGTGGCACCGCACGTGCACGTGGTCAACGCTGGTGACGGCCGACACGCCCACCCCACGCAGGCGCTGTTGGACATGTACACGATTCGCCACTTCAAGGGCGACTTCAGCAACCTGAGTGTGGCGATTGTGGGCGATGTGCTGCACTCGCGTGTGGCGCGCTCCAACATACACGCGCTCACCACGCTGGGCTGCCCGGACGTGCGCGTGGTAGGCCCCAGAACGCTGGTGCCGCAAGACATGAGTCATTTGGGCGTGCGCGTGTGCCACGACCTTGAAGAAGGCATCAAAAACGCCGACGTGGTCATCACGCTGCGCTTGCAAAACGAGCGCATGAGCGGCGCATTGCTGCCATCGGCGCAAGAGTTTTTCAAGAGCTATGGCCTCACCACGCAGCGCATGCAGCTGGCCAAGCCCGACGCCATCGTCATGCACCCTGGCCCCATCAACCGAGGCGTAGAAATTTCGTCGGAAGTGGCCGATGGCCCGCAGGCCGTGATTTTGTCGCAGGTCACCTTTGGCATTGCGGTGCGCATGGCGGTGATGTCTATTGTTGCCAGTCACGAGGCTTGAATATATGAAACTACTGATTAAAGCTGGCCAAGTGGTCAACCCCGCCAGCGGCCTGAACACCGTGCAAGACGTGGCCATTGCCGGCGGACGTGTGGTGGCGATGGGCGCCAATGTGGCCGACTTCACGCCCGACCGCGTCATTGACGCCAGCGGCTGTATGGTGGTGCCAGGTCTGATTGACTTGTGCGCGCGCTTGCGCGAGCCGGGCTTTGAGCATGAGTCCATGCTGGAGTCCGAAATGTCTGCTGCCGTGGCTGGTGGTGTCACCTCGTTGGTGTGCCCCCCAGATACCGACCCGGTGTTGGATGAACCGGGCTTGGTCGACATGCTCAAGTTCCGCGCAGAAAAGCTGCACCAAGCCCGTGTGTTCCCGCTGGGCGCGCTGACCAAAGGCCTCAAAGGTGAAGTGCTCACAGAAATGGCCGAGCTCACCGAGTCCGGCTGCGTGGGTTTTGGCCAAGCGGACCAGCCCATTGTGAACACGCAGGTGTTGCAGCGCACCTTTCAATATGCGGCTTCGTTTGGCTACAGCGTGTGGTTGCGCCCGCAAGATTACTGGCTGGGCAAGGGCGTGGCAGCCAGCGGGCCATTGGCGACCCGCATGGGTTTGAGCGGCGTGCCCGCTGCGGCTGAAGTCATTGCCCTACACACCATTTTTGAGTTGCTGCGCAGCACGCCCGCGAGGGTGCACCTGTGCCGCATCAGCAGCGCCGCGGGTTTGGCCTTGATCAAGACGGCCAAAGCACAAGGCCTGCCCGTGACATGCGATGTGAGTGTGCACAACCTGCATCTGATCGATGTGGACATGGGCTACTACGACTCACGCTTGCGCCTAGAGCCGCCTGTGCGCCAACAAGGCGACCGCGCTGCGCTGCGCGCGGGCTTGGCCGACGGCACCATTGATGCGTTGGTGAGTGACCACAACCCTGTGGAGGCCGATGCTAAAAACTTGCCGTTTGCACAAGCCGAACCTGGTGCGACCGCGGTGGAGCTGTTGTTGAGTCTGGCACTGAAGTGGGCACAAGAGGACGAGGTGCCGTTGGCACGCACCATAGAGGCACTCACCACAGGCCCGGCCAAAGTGTTGGGCGCCAGCTTGGGCAGCTTGCAGTCCAGCTTAGGTCAGCTGGCCATTGGCGGTGTGGCCGATGTGTGCGTGTACCAGCCCGATACCCATTGGGAGGTGAGCGCAGCCAACCTGCGCAGCCAAGGCAAGCATTCGCCATTTGGCGGCTACGAGCTGCCCGCACAAGTGCGTGCCACCGTGGTGAGTGGCTACGTGGCTTTTGATGCCACGCGCGCTAACGAAGGCGCGCAGTAAGCCATGTCGCCTTGGCGTGCTGCATGGCGCATTGTGCTGGGCTTGCGCCACGTGTTTGTGGGCTTGCGCACCATTGCGACCCAGTTTGATGCTGCGAATGAGGCCACACGCCAAGCTTTGGTGCAAGCGTGGTCGGTGCAGCTGCTGCAGCTGTTGGGGGTGGAGTTGCGCACCGTGGGGCGCGTCACACAAGGCGGCATGGTGGTGGCCAACCACATCTCGTGGCTAGACATTGTGGTGATGAATGCGGCCAACCCTGTGCGCTTCGTGTCCAAGTCAGACGTGAAAGCCTGGCCGTTGGTGGGCAAGCTCATTGTGGGGGCTGGGACTTTGTTCATTGAGCGCGCAAGTCGGCGCGATGCCATGCGGGTGGTGCACCAAATTGCCGGGTTTTTAAGCGAGGGTAAGACCGTTGCAGTGTTCCCTGAAGGCACCACGGGAGACGGCAAAGGCTTGCTGCCTTTTCATGCCAACTTGTTTCAGGCGGCCATTGCAGCCGATGCGCAGGTGTGGCCTGTTGGGATTCGATTCACCAACCCGGGCACCGGCGAGATCAGCATGGCACCGGCCTACATTGGTGACGACACGCTGGTGGGTTCCATTTGGCGTACCTTGCGCCGTGGCCCTGTGCTGGCCACGGTTACGGTGGGCGAGCCGCAGCGGTGCCAGAACCGGGATAGGCGCGCTTGGGCACGCCATATGCAGACCGAGGTGGCCCAACTCATTGGTCAGTAGGGCACCCCGGGCGCAGCGTCTTATTTCTTCATAGACGCCATCATCACTTCTGTGTTGGCTTTGCGGTCGGCGTTGACCTGTTGCACCGTGGCGCGTTCTCCCAACATCTTCAAATAATCGCGCACTGGCAACTCGGCCAAGTAATCTTTGCCGTAAATGATTTTGGTCGCCATGCTCACCAGGGGCAAATGCGCCAAGGCCGTGCAGTCGGCAATGGTGAATTGATTGCCGGCGATGAAGGGCGCAAACTGAACCAGCTTGGCAAAACCGGCAATGTTTTTGGTGAGCTGTTCGCCGGTTTTTTCTTTGGCACTGTCGCTGACCTTGCCGCCAAAAAACGCCTCGGGGTACAAGTTGCGCGCCACCAGTTCTAGGTGCAGATCCATGAAGTGGCTCAACTCGTGCACCTTGGCTGCAGCGAAGGCGTCGCTGGGCACCAAGGGGTGCTGTGGGTAGGCGCGCTCTATGTATTGCAGCATCACTTCAGACTCGCACAGTGAACCTTGGGGGGTGATGAGGTAGGGCACTTTGCCCAGCGGGGATGCGTCTTTGTCCGTGTCTTTGGTCCACACCAAGGACTCCTCAAAGGCCACGCCTTTTTCAAGCAAAGCAAGCTTGACCTTGTTGTAGTAATTGCTGGCTGCAAATCCGCAAAGCTTAAGCATGTGTGACTCCAAAATATGACGAGTGATGAAGGTTGGTTCAGGGGGATCAACAACGAGAGCACAGGCTACTGGGGGTCGGGCGGGGCGGGCGTCGCCAATGCTACAACTTGGCTCATAATATTGACTATGTTTTGGCGCACTACCATGTACCGCTTGTCACGCTATGTATTGGCGTGGTTTGTGCTGTCTGTGGGGGTGGCGGTTGCGGCCCCCATGGTGTCGCCGCAAAGCATGGCCATGGTGTGCACGGCCAACGGCATCAGCCTCACCAAGCTGTCGTCCGCACCGAGCGCCGCCGGCACCGCGCAGGCACAAGATACGGCCGCATCGTCCACCATGGACTGTCCTTTGTGTTGGATGCCCATGGGTTTCACGCCCACAGCCGTTGAGTTGTCAGCGCCGGTTCTGGCGCCATTGCCACCCACGTACACCGCAGTGCACGCACCCGTGCTGCACCCACGCTACCAGCGGCTTGCCCGTGCACCGCCAGCAGGCGCGGTGTTGACAACGCCCATTTAACATCGCCCCTGTAGGGGCTATCCAGCGCGCTGCGTTAAGCAAGCCTGTCCCTGCGTTGCACAGGTGCTGCACAACAGGTGCTGCATAGGTCCTGCGCAGCGCCCACCTACCTATTTTTTTAAGCGTATTTGTAATGAAAAAAGTAATTCAATCTGTTGTGTTGTCCGTGGCTGTGGCCGCTGTATCGAATCTGGTCATGGCCCAAGAGGCCGTGAGCGATGCTTGGGTTCGCGCCACTGTGGCCAACCAAAAGGCAACCGGCATGTTTGCCAACATCAGCAGTGCCCAAGACGGTACGCGCTTGGTGGCGGCCCGCACCGATATTGCCGGTGTGACGCAAATTCATGAAATGGCCATGGAAGAGGGCATCATGCGCATGCGCGAAGTGCCTGCTGGCCTGCCCGTCAGCAAAGCCCAAGGTCTGGCGCTCAAGCCTGGTGGCTACCACGTGATGATGATGGACCTCAAGCGCAGCCCCAAGCTCGGCGAGGTGGTGAACGTCACGCTCACATTTGAAAACGCGCAGGGCAAGCGCCACGATGTGCAGGTCGCTGCTGAAGTGCGTGCGCTCAACGGCAGCACAGCTGGTGCGATGAAAGGCCACGACATGAAAGGGCATGACATGAAAGGCCATGGCGAGATGTCGCATTGAGTTTGCATCAAGGCTGCATCAAGACCGCATCAAGGCCGCATCAACTCGGCGTCCATGCGAAGGGGTCGCGCGTGTGCGGGCAACTGTCACGCGCGTCCCATAAAATTCGGTGTTGGCTTGGTTTTAGTGGTTGTTGATCCGCGGTCGGTTCTCGGTTCTCGGTTCTTAGTTGTCGTGTTTTTGTTGTCGCGCTAGGCCGCAGTTTCTATGAACGGTATTGCAAGTTGTCACCTCGTTTGAATGTTGTGCTCATCATGGGCAGTGCCCCGGATGTGGTGAAAGCCAAAGCGTGGGACTTGTCGGTGTTCACCAGTCGAGTCGCCATCAATAACGCGTGGCAAATATCGCAGGCGTGGGACTACTTGATCTACCCAGAAGATTTCCCAGACGCCCGCTTGCCAGAAGTCGCGCCGCACAGCAACCAGCGGCTGGTGGTGGCGTCGGAGTTTGTGCCGCACCAGAACAGCTTTGGTGGTTTTGTGTATGCGGGGGGCACCATGGCGTTTACCGCGGGCTACTGGGCCTTGGGCGCTCTAAAGCCAGACGTCTTGGCCTTCGTTGGCTGCGACATGGTGTATTCGGCCCCAGCCGGGCAGAGCAGCCACTTCTACGGGGAAGGCACGCCAGACCCGCTGCGAGCAGACATCACGCTGCAGTCGTTGGAAGCCAAGTCGGTGCGCTTGCTGTCTTTTGCGCAAGCGCAAGACTGCGCCGTGATCAATTTGTCTGAAAACGCCGAGTCCCGCTTGCTGTTCCCGCGCATGTCCATCACCGACTTGCAACAAGAAACCGACCAGCGCAGCATCCTGCCTCGCCAGCGCAACATGCTCACAACAGCTGCAGTTGAGCAAGCGCTACAAGCCGAGCAAACAGCCGGCTTCATGGTGCCGTCAGGGCGTTATTGGGAAGTTGAAGACCAGCTGGATGAAGCCGTGCTCAAGGCGATTGACGCCAAGTGGCTGGCGGCTGTAGTCTAAAAGAAGTAGAGCTTTCCCTTGCTTTTACGACGAAGGCATTTGTCTTGAAACCAAGTCGAGCGTGTTGCCGCGATTTCTCTCGCGCTCATCGTCATCACTGGGCTTGCCTATAGATGGTTGCGCTGGCTAAGCCGATTGAGCGCATCCATTAGAATGGGCTGCGCAAGCCAGTCTAACCTTTAGGCTTGCAGCAGTTTGTGGACAGAACCCCTTTGACGAGACACAACCCATGATTGAACTGAACGATACTTTGGTCGTGACAGCACCATCTTGGGGCAGCGCATCTGGATTGCTCGCCATTGACTTTAAAAGGATCAATGACGACTACCATGTGGACGTCGTCGACTCCCCCCTTCTTCATCTAGGGATGTCTAACGATGCTGTTTTGCGCCGCGTCTTGCGGGAACTTGCTGATTGGGACGCTGTGAAGGATAAGACTGCCTTGACGGTCGTTTGTTCCGGTCAAGCCGCAGCAGATGCGCTGGAAAACTTTGACCCACTGTGTTTGGCGTTGCGCTTACGTGCCGATCGCTTGAAATTCGCTACGTTGGATATGGAGACAGCTTCGGCTTTGTCTGAGGTATGCCACCTTAAAGATATCGCTAAATTTCACTACAAGAGCGTTGCAACAGCGAAACCGGCTGGTGAAATGGATGAGTTGGTGGGCAAGCTCATGAGGCACGAAGAGCCCAGAGAACTGTTTTTGGTGCTGGAGGCTGAGGGCTCCAATGGCATGCTCGCAAAAAAAATGATTGCGAATGGCTTGCGCGTTATCCGACTGGGCTACTACATAGAGCGAGTGGCACAACTTGCTTCATTGGGTGGTATCGATCCCAAAGGCTTGTGGATGTTGGCTATGGACCTTGATTCAGTTCGACCAATAGTTAGCGGCCTCATTCGACAAGGTATCAACCCGGCCGTGGTGAAGTGGATAGGTAACCGGCCCTCGGTTGGTGATTTGGTTCGGCACGAGGTGCCTGATGCGACATGGGTGAATGTACCCGAGTTGAAGCCCAGTGTAGTGTTGGAGACGATTTCAAAATACTAGGCGTTGTATTGCTGTAAACGCCTTTTAGGAGACTGCAGTGGGGTTGTTTGATATTTTCAAAAAAAAGGAAGGTCCTAAGGCCCTTGCGAAAAAAGCTTACGAGAGCGCTGTGCGCTTAAGTGGCGATGCCAAAGCTGTGCGAGCTGTGAAAGTTCGAGTGGCGCTTCGGGCCACACACGTTATCGATGCGATCTTTGAAGATGGTGTGCGCAGCGTATTGGGCTATGACGAAGACGTGATGATTGCAGTAGCAGGTGGAGAGGATCCGCCCTCATTTCCAAAAGCCTCTGCAGACACGTGTTACAAAAAAATTGAAACGCCTGAGGGCAAAGCTGTTGGGTACATACCTTTCAAGTATGCGGACCCCATCTTTTCTTTGGGCGTGCAGTACCAGAGCAGGAAAATATCGGCCGATCAAGCCTTCCAAACTGCGCAACAGGTGGCGCAACACATGGCTTCCGAGTTAAAGCTGTCGGCGTATTCTGTGCAACCCATTGAGCCACTCAGTTGGCTGCGTCGCGATAGCTGATGCGGGTCGTCGTTAGTTTCTTCGGACCCCCTTGAGGTCGACTATCGTGCTGAACGATCAATCGCCTTACCCCATTCGGCCGACCCTTTGCTTGTTACCTCATCCGCGCATCTGATAAATGGTTTAGGGAACTCGCTGATGAAGTGGTGTAGAGTTTTTTTTAAAGCAGCCACGCTATTTCTAGTAACCTAACCTAAGAACACCAATATGCGAATTAATGTGGCCTACATGAGTCAAGCTGCGACAGATGGGTCGGCAAAGAGATTTGTTGTGTTCGAAGCACGAGCGCTCGATGGTAATCATCAAGGTTTGCTCAAGCAGTTGTCCGAGAAGGCGCGCGCAATGGGTATGGACTTCGAGTGGGCTGCATTGGCCTTTGCCAACGAAGGGCGACTGGCTTTCTTCGGTACACCAGCACTCACGCAACATCTAGCTAGCACACGTTGGGTGCCGTCTTGGACACATACCCTAGACCACTAGCAGTAGAGGCAGCTAAGGACATGAGCGGCATGGGTTGTTGGTCGTAAGATGGCCAATGCTAAACTTCAAATTTAAATATTGATTTGAGGATTAGCCAATGAGATACGGTTTGTGGTTATCAATCATTGTGAGTGCAGCCCGTGCTGCTCGGTATATGGTTGCGAGCGTCGTTACCATGGTGGCGATTGTTGGTTGTTCGGAAAATGGCCCTACCACCGCCGGTGAGACGTCCTGTAAATTGAAAAGTTTTACAGTGGATTACGACAAATCTCGGATGTGCATCTACAGTTGTAAAGGCGGGGAGCTAGAGGGTCGAACCCGCACTGCTGCCCAAGGGGCTTGCTTGCAATACATCTCAGGGTCTTAAGCACTTGCCCCAATGCTTGGTTTCCTGAGTCTGCCAAGAAAAACCGGGTGCACATCATTTTCAGCCAGCATGTGCACT
>JANREF010000012.1:0-6319 GCA_030726195.1 Burkholderiaceae bacterium
ATCCAAGGAATCAACGAGCCGCCCAGTGGCACGCCAAAGTTGGCGGTCTCTGTGCTGGTCAGTGCGCGCTGCTTGGCGCTGACCAAGCGGTCGATTTCTAGGATGGCACTCTTTGGGTCGTCTAGCAGAGCTTTGACTTCGGCGTTGAGCGTGCCGTATTGGGTGAGCAGCTCGCGCATGTGTTGTGCGCCGCCGCCAGAGGCTGCTTGGTAGGTTTGTGTGCTCATCCACTCCACCAGGCCGGCCTTGTACAAAGCGCCCACGCCCATGAGCATGCAGCTCACGGTGCAGTTGCCACCAACCCAGTTGTTGCCGCCTTTGGTCAGTGCGTCTTTGATGACGTTCATGTTGACGGGGTCGAGCACGATGACTGCATCGCTGTGCATGCGCAGCGTGGAGGCCGCATCAATCCAGTGGCCAGCCCAGCCGCTGGCGCGCAGCTTGGGAAATACGTCAGAGGTGTAGTCGCCGCCTTGTGCGGTGATGATGATGTCGCAACGCTTGAGCGCTTCGATGTCGAAGGCGTCTTGGAGCTTGGTTTCGTTTTTGGCCTGGGCAGGCGCTGCACCACCGGCATTCGAGGTGGAGAAAAACAGGGGCTCGATGAGGTCGAAGTCGCCCTCGGCTGTCATGCGATCCATCAACACGGAACCCACCATGCCACGCCAACCCACTAAACCTACCAACTTGCTCATGATCAAAGCCCCTTAAACGTTGAAATCATTAAAAAATCTGTGTCATCTACACCGACCATTTATGACTAACTTGCCCGGCTCGTCTGGCCGGGAGGGCGCGACGAGACTGGCTTTGTTAGCCTTTAATCGTCGTCATGGTTGTCGCTGACTCGCGCAGCACCACGCCAGCCATGCTTGGGGCTGGTGTGAGGTGGTCGTTGTAGGCGCGAGCAAACATGGGCCATATTGTAGGGCAGGCGGCACACGGGGTTGTCGCAACCCCGCGCGTGCCTTTAGCCCAGCAGCGCTTTTACGACGGCGTCACCCATTTCAGCGGTGCCCACCTTGGTGGTGCCGGCCGAGTAAATGTCGGGTGTACGCAGGCCTTGAGCCAACACGGCTTCAACCGCAGCCTCAATTTTGTCTGCCGTGGCCGCTTGGTTGAGTGAGTAGCGCAGCATCATGGCCGCACTCAAAATGGTGGCCAATGGATTGGCCACGCCTTTGCCTGCGATGTCTGGGGCGCTGCCGTGGCTGGGCTCGTACAAACCTTTGTTGTTCACGTCCAGTGAGGCCGATGGCAGCATGCCAATCGAGCCGGTGAGCATGGAGGCTTCATCGGACAAGATGTCGCCAAACATGTTGCCTGTGACCACCACGTCAAATTTTTTGGGCTCTTTCACCAATTGCATGGCGGCGTTGTCAACGTACATGTGGTCTAGGGCCACATCTGGGTAGGCTTTGCCAACCTCGGTCATCACGTCTTTCCAGAACTGGAAGGTTTCCAACACGTTGGCCTTGTCCACGCTGGTCACGCGCTTGTTGCGCAGGCGTGCGGCTTTGAACGCCACGTGCGCGATGCGCTCGATTTCGGGGCGCGAGTAGCGCATGGTGTCAAACGCTTCTTCAGCACCGGGGAAGTGGCCATCGGTGGCAATGCGTCGCCCGCGAGGCTGGCCAAAGTAAATGTCGCCCGTGAGTTCGCGAATGATGAGTATGTCCAAGCCAGCAATGAGCTCAGGCTTCAGGCTAGAGGCGTCAACCAACTGTTCGTAGCAAATGGCAGGGCGCAGGTTGGCAAACAAGCCCAGGTGCTTGCGCAAACCCAAAATGGCTTGCTCTGGGCGCAAGGGGCGGTCTAGCGTGTCGTATTTCCAGTCACCGACTGCACCAAACAAAATTGCATCAGCGTCCTTGGCCAGCTGCAAGGTGCTGTCGGGCAAAGGGTGGCCATGCTGTTCGTAAGCGGCGCCACCCACGGGTGCAAACGACATGTCTATGGGCAAGCCTGTTGCTTGCAAAACCTTAACGGCTTGGTCGATGATTTCCGGGCCAATGCCGTCGCCTGGGAGTACTGCTATTTTCATGGTGCGTGGTGGGTGGGTTGAAGGTTGTCGTGGGTGGTCTTAGCCAGTCTTAGTCTGTCTTAGTCTGTCTTAGTCTGTCTTAGTCTGTCTTAGTCTGTCTTAGCGTGGACGCCGCTGTCTGTGTCAACAGCGGGTCAATTGCTCGCAGCAGGCAGGCTGTGCGCCAACCATGGCTTTTCCATCAAGCGCTGGGCTTCAAAGGCCTTGATCTTGTCGGTGTGCAGCAGGGTCAAGCCAATGTCGTCTAGGCCGTTGATGAGGCAATGCTTGCGAAACGCTTGCACGTCGAAGGCGATTTCTTCGCCCTGTGGCTTGACGATGACTTGGCGTGGCAAGTCTATGGTGAGTTCAAAGCCAGGGAATGCGGCGGCTTCGTCAAACAACTGGCTGATGGTGCGCTCAGGCAGCACGATGGGCAGCAAGCCGTTTTTAAAGCAGTTGTTGAAGAAGATGTCGGCAAAGCTGGGGGCCAAGATGGCTCTGAAGCCGTATTGGTCAATGGCCCATGGTGCATGCTCGCGTGAAGAGCCACAGCCAAAGTTTTTGCGCGCCAGCAACACAGATGCGCCCTTGTAGCGGGGCTGGTTGAGCACGAAGTCTGGGTTGGGCTTGCGCGAGGTTGGGTCTTGTCCTGGAAAGCCTGCGTCTAGGTAGCGCCACTCGTCAAACAAATTGGGGCCAAAGCCGGTTTTGCGGATGGACTTCAGGAACTGCTTGGGAATGATGGCGTCTGTGTCCACGTTCTCGCGGTCCATGGGCGCAACCAAGCCCTTGTGTACTGTGAATGTCTGCATGGTGTTTGTTCTCTGGCGTTTTGCGTTTTTGCTTGTCGGCTGTCGGGGTCGGCGGCTGGATTAGGCGATACCGCGCACGTCCACAAAGTGGCCGTGTACAGCCGCTGCCGCGGCCATGGCGGGGCTGACCAGGTGTGTGCGGCCCTGTGCGCCTTGTCGGCCTTCGAAGTTGCGGTTGCTGGTGGATGCACAACGCTCGCCCGGCTCTAAGCGGTCGGCGTTCATGGCCAAACACATAGAGCAGCCTGGCTCGCGCCATTCAAAGCCAGCGGCCTTGAAAATGTCGTGCAGTCCTTCTTTCTCGGCTTGGTCTTTGACCAAGCCTGAACCTGGCACCACCATGGCCACTTTGATGTTGCTGGCCACGCGTTTGCCCAGTTTTTTCACCACCGCGGCTGCGGCGCGCATGTCTTCGATGCGGCTGTTGGTGCACGAGCCAATGAATACCTTGTCAACAAAGATGTCGGCAATGGCCTTGCCTGGCGTTAGGCCCATGTAGGCCAGCGCGCGCTCGGTGGCATCGCGTTGGCTGGCGTCTTTGATTTTGTCGGGGTCGGGCACAAAGCCATTCACGCCTGTGACCATCTCGGGTGAGGTGCCCCAAGTCACTTGCGGCACGATGTCGCTGGCTTGCAGTACAACGGTTTGGTCAAAGCTGGCGTCGGCATCGGAGTACAGGCCGCGCCAGTAGGCGACGGCTTGATCCCATTCGGCGCCCGTGGGGGCAAAAGGCCGGCCTTTGACGTAGGCAATGGTTTTGTCGTCTACACCCACTAAGCCGGCGCGTGCGCCCGCTTCAATGGCCATGTTGCACACCGTCATGCGGCCTTCGATGGACAAGTCTTGTATGGCTTGACCGCCAAACTCAATGGTGTAGCCCGTGCCGCCAGCGGTGCCAATGCGGCCAATGATGGCCAGCACCACGTCTTTGGCGGTGCAGCCCGCGGGCAACTTACCGTCCACGCGCACCAACATGTTTTTGGCTTTTTTGGCCAGCAGCGTTTGCGTGGCCATGACATGCTCCACTTCGCTGGTGCCAATGCCGTGAGCCAACGCGCCAAACGCACCGTGTGTAGACGTGTGCGAATCGCCACACACCACCGTCATGCCGGGCAGTGTTGCGCCTTGCTCTGGCCCCATGACGTGCACGATGCCTTGGCGCTTGGACAGAAACGGAAAGTAAGCAGCAGCGCCGAAGGCGGCGATGTTGCTGTCTAGTGTGACGATTTGTTCTTTAGAGACGGGGTCGGTGATGCCGTCGTAGCCCATCTCCCAGCCTTGCGTGGGCGTGTTGTGGTCGGCGGTGGCCACAATCGAAGAGGGGCGCCACAGGGCGCGGCCCGCTTGGCGCAGACCTTCAAAGGCTTGCGGGCTGGTGACTTCGTGCACCAAATGGCGGTCGATGTACAAAACGGCAGTGCCGTCTTCTTCGCAGTGGACGACGTGTTCGTCCCAAATTTTGTCGTAAAGCGTGCGTGCCATAGTGATGTAGTCCTGTGCGTTACTAGCGTGTGCCCAAGTTGGTGAGGCACAGCCCGTCATTTTATGCGGTTGTGAAGCGGCCAATCCAATGGCCTGTTGCGTGCTGTTTGTGTAGCGTCCGATGTGTTGTACCCGGCGCAATGGACGGGCGCAGAAAAGTATTTACAAATAATTTTGAATGCGTCTAGGTTTGATGAAAAAGGGGTGCTAGAATACGAGGCTTAGCGGCTGTAGCTCAGTTGGATAGAGTACTTGGCTACGAACCAAGGGGTCGTGGGTTCGAATCCTGCCAGCCGCACCAACTCATTAGAGTTCAAGAGAAGGGTCACAAATCAGTTTGTGACCCTTTTTGCGTTCTAGGGCCTCCATACCCATAGTCACATCCATACCGATCGCCGTGTTCCTTTACAAACGGAGGCAGTCCCTATGTCAGAGCTAGAGCAACTGGCCTTCAACCCAGATGAAGACGACGATGAAGGCAGCGACGCTGCAGGCCCAGCCACCGGTGCCACCGGTGCACCGGGTGAAGCCGGCGCGCCGCCCAAAAACTACATCACACAAGCGGGCGAGGCGAGGCTGCGCGCCGAGCTGTTGCAGCTCATTGATGTGGAGCGCCCACAGGTGGTGGATGCCGTCTATTGGGCGGCTAAAAATGGCGACCGATCAGAAAACGGGGATTACATCTACGGCAAAAAGCGCCTGCGCGAAATCGACAGGCGGCTTCGCTTTTTAACCAAACGCTTGGCCATCGCGCAGGTCGTGGATCCGGCCATCAACCAAGGCGTTGAGCAAGTGTTTTTTGGTGCGCACGTGACCTACAGCCAAGCCGACGGCCAGCAGCATACGGTGCAGATTGTGGGCGTAGACGAGGTGCAGCACGAGAGGGGCCAGATCAGCTGGGTGTCGCCTATGGCCAAGGCGTTGTTGCGTGCCTATGTGGGGGACGAGGTGAGGGTGCAAACGCCCAGTGGCGTGCAAGCCGTTGTGATCGAGGATGTGCGCTACGGCTAGGCCAGCCACTGGTTGCGCAGGGTCACATAGACCAGCACACCCAGCACAATGCTCAGCAGTGCTTGTTTGCGCCACAGCTGCATCACCACAACCACTGCGCCTGCGGCGAGCTCTGGCCAGGGGCCTTGGTCGTGTGATTGGGCGTTGCCCACCAAGGTGTGTGTGGTGAGCAGCACCATGATGGCCAGTGGCAAAAACTTGCCCAAGCGCAAGACCACGTCGTGCTTTTGCAGCCACTTGGCTGCTAAAAATGGTGTGGCCCGCAAACCCAAGGTCACCAGGCCCATCACCAATATGACCATGGCCACGTACGCCCAGTTGTCCATGGCACTGGTTTCGTTGATTGCATTCATCGCACTCATGGCATTGACCGCGCTCATGCCGATGCTTCGCCCTGTTCGGCTTGGCGTGCCCGGCCTTGCAGCCACAAGCCGGCGGCAACCGACAGTGCAATAGCCAGCAGCAAGGCTTGTTGCGGCCACACCCACAGTGCCAGCACATACGACACCAGCGCAACCCACAGCGCTTGAGCGCTGCTGCTTGAGCGCCATTGTTCAACCGCCAAGACTGCAAACAGCGCGGCCAAGGCGAAGTCTAGCCCCACCAATTGCACCTGCGCCTGCGCGCCAATGATGGCACCTACCGTGGTACCCGTGATCCACCACGCTTGGTTCAGAACAGTGACCACGACCATGTCTTTGGTGGTCGCACCAGGCGGCAACGTGGTGAGCACGGAGTAGGTCTCATCAGTCAGGCCAAACACCAAGTAGGCTTTGGCAGACCAGCGCTTGGGCAAGGTGTGTAGCAGGGACAAGCCGTAGAACACATGGCGCAAATTGACCACAGCAGTGGCCAGCGCGATGGTCGCGATGGGCAGCCCGGCGGCCACCATAGGCACCATCATGAATTGGGCAGCGCCAGCGTAAATCACCACACTGGCGAGCATGGCCATCCACCACGCACCACCGGCTTGCACGAACAAAAAGCCAAA
>JANREF010000012.1:6419-12040 GCA_030726195.1 Burkholderiaceae bacterium
ACGCGTTGCACACGCAGCACGTGTGGCGTGCGCTTGGCGGTGCGCAGCACATCGGCCAAATGACGGCGGTGGCGAACAGCCACGGTGAAGCGCAACTCCACCTGCGTGCGGTCTGAGCCCATCTCCACGTGCGTGATGTCGGCCTCGGCGCTGGTCAGCGCTGCGGCCACGCGAGCCAAAATACCTTTGCCGTTGTCGACGGTGACCAACACCTTGGACTCGAACGCGCGCGTGGGCTCCTCCGCCCAATCTACCTCTAAGAAACGCTCTTTATCGCGTTGCAGCAAGCGCCGCCCGGTGGGGCACTCATCGGTGTGCACCGCCAAGCCTTCACCACGGCCGAGATACCCCACAATTTTGTCGCCAGGAATCGGGCTGCAGCAATGCGCGTATTGCACGGTGGCACCTTCGCTGCCGTCCAGCGTGAGCACGCCCTGACTGATGGTCTCACCCGTGGGCTGGGAGAAGCGCTCTTGGGTGATGAGCAGCATGTCCGGGCGTGAGCCCAGCTCTATGAGCAAGGCCGTGGTTTTTTTGGCCACCATGCTGGCGATGCGCCTGCCCAAGCCAATGTCGGCCAGCAAGTCGTCGCGGCTTTTGTTGCCGGTGAAGCGCAATACTTTTTCCCACAGCAGCGTGTTGATCTCGCTCTCGTCTGGCAGGTGCGCAATGCCTTCGGCGCGCAAGGCTTGGCGCAGCATGCGCTCGCCCAGCACGCGCGACTGGTCTTCTTCCATTTGCTTCAAATGGTTGCGAATTTTGGAGCGTGCGCGTCCGGTTTGCACAAAGCTCAACCACGCCGGATTGGGCGTTGACATGCTGGCCGTTGCAATTTCAATGACGTCACCGTTTTGCAGCTCGGAGCGCAGCGGTGCGGGCTCGCCGTTGACAGTGGCCGCAACTGCGCGCTGCCCCACATCACTGTGGATGGCGTAGGCAAAGTCCACCAAGGTGGCACCGCGCGGCATGGACAAAATTTTGCCTTTGGGCGTGAACACATACACCGAGTCTGGGAACAAGTCGATTTTGATATGGTCCCAAAACTCGGCAGCGTCGCGTGTTTCTTGCTGTATGTCCAAGAGCGACTGCACCCATTGCGCGCCCAGTTTTTGGCTGTTCTCACCGTTGGGGTCAGAGGCTTTGTACAACCAGTGCGCGGCCACGCCGGACTCTGCCACCACGTCCATATCGGTGGTGCGGAACTGAATCTCGATGTTGAGACCCGCAGGCCCAACCAAGGTGGTGTGCAAGGACTGGTAGCCGTTCACCTTTGGAATGGCAATGTAGTCTTTGAAGCGCCCCGGTACGGGCTTGTACATTTGGTGCAGCAACCCCAGTGCGGTGTAGCAGTCGGTGAGCTTGGGCACGATGAGGCGAAAGCCGTACAAGTCGCTCACCTGCGAGAAGCTCAGGCGTTTGTCGTCCATTTTTTCGTAAATGGAGTACAGCGTTTTTTCGCGGCCTTGCACGTCCGCATAGATGTTGTGGTTGGCCAGTCCGGTGAGCACTTCTTCCTTTACACGGTCTATCAAGTCGATGCGCCTGCGCCTAGCCTTGGCCACCGCTTTGTCCAGCGTTTGGTAGCGCCAAGGGTGCAAAAATCTAAACGATAAATCTTGCAGCTCGCGGTAGGTGACGTTCAGACCCAAGCGATGCGCAATGGGTGCGTAAATGTCGGTGGTTTCGCGAGAGATGCGCGCCCACTTGTCGCGGGGCATGTCGCCCATGGTGCGCATGTTGTGCAGTCGGTCGGCCAGCTTGATGAGGATGACGCGCACATCGCGCGCCATGGCCAGCAGCATTTTTCTAAACGACTCGGCTTGGTTTTCTTCGCGGCTGTCGAACTCGAGCTTGTCCAGCTTGGTCAGGCCGTCTACAAGGTCCGCGACGTTCACGCCGAAGCGCTCGGCCATTTCTATTTTCGTGACGCCGCAGTCTTCCAGCACATCGTGCATGAGCGCGGCCATGAGGGCTTGTGCGTCCAGCTTCCAGTCGGCACACAAACCCGCTACGGCGATGGGGTGTGTGATGTAGGGGGCACCGCTTTTGCGCAGTTGGCCCAGATGGGCTTCATCGGCAAATTTGTAGGCTTTTCGGATGCCGTCGATATCGCTGTCGCTCAGGTAGTCGAGCTTGCCCAACAGCGCAGCAAAGCTGGCCGCAGCTGCACTTTGCATGGCAGACGCAGCCTCTTGCTTAGATGCTTTGGCAGCTTCGCTGATTGTTTCGATTCGACCCATCCCCATACTGTAGCGCCTGATCGGTGTACTTGATGATGCGCAGGTTACTTTTCGTGGTCTCTGTTGGTGGTGTGAGGTGCTTGTTGCGGCTTGGCGTTGCCCATAAAAAAACACCCGGCAGCGCAGCTGAGCGGGTGTTTGTTGTGCGCTGCAGCGTGTAGGCTGCGCGCGGCCATTGAAGGCGTGTTACATGGGCACTTTGCGCAACATTTCCAAGCCGATTTCGCCAGCTGCAATTTCGCGCAAGGCCGTTACGCCTGGCTTGTTTTTGCTCTCGAGCTTTGGCGCGTGACCTTGGCTCAACATGCGAGCGCGGTAGGTGGCAGCCAGTACGAGCTGGAAGCGGTTGGGGATTTTTTCCAAACAATCTTCAACGGTGATGCGGGCCATGGTTGGACTCCAATCCAGACAAATCAATAAAAACGAACAGTGCGGGTGATTGAACGGAATGTTCAGTCGGCCAAACCCAAACCAACAAAGGTTTCTGCGCGCAAGCGGCGCTGGGCGGCAAACTTGAGGCGCTGAGAATGAACGATTGCTTTTAAATCGAACAATGCGCGCTCAAATAACTCATTAATTATAACGTAATCAAAGTGTTGCGCCTGGTCAATTTCAATGCGCGCATTGCTCAGGCGCAGCTCAATCACTTCTTTCGAGTCTTCGGCGCGGCGCTCTAGGCGTGCGCGCAGCTCGTCCCAGCTGGGCGGCAGTATGAAGATGAGCACGGCGTTGGCGTACAGGTCTTTGATTTGCAGGGCGCCTTGGTAGTCGATCTCCAGCACCACATCGTGGCCCTGGGCGATTTGCTCATCAATGGCTTTGCGCGAGGTGCCGTAGCTGTTGCTGTGCACCGTGGCCCATTCCAAAAACTCGTCGCGCGCGACCATGGCTGCAAACGTGGCTTCGTCCACAAAATGGTACTCGCGCCCGTCTTTTTCCTGGCCACGCGGTGCACGCGTGGTGTGCGACACGCTGGGGCTGACGCGCGAATCCAGCTCCATCAGGGCTTTGACGAGGCTGGACTTACCCGTGCCGCTGGGTGCGGCCACCACGTAGAGGTTGCCGGGGTAGTTGAGGGTGTTGGTCATGTGTGTACTCAATGCCTTACTCAATGTTTTGCACTTGCTCGCGCATTTGTTCAATCAGCACTTTCATATCGACTGAAATACGGGTGAGCGGCAGGCTGGATGACTTGGAGCCCAGGGTGTTGGCTTCGCGGTGCAGCTCTTGAATGAGGAAGTCCAAGCGCTTGCCCAGCTCACCACCTTTGGCCATGAGGCGGTCGATTTCGTCGAGGTGTGCGTCTAGGCGGTTGATTTCCTCGGCCACGTCAATGCGAATGGCAAAGGCTGTGGCTTCGCTGAGCGCGCGGTCGCGTGCGGCTTGCAAGCTGCTGGCGTCGGCTGTGGTGTTGGCGCTGGCATGGGCGTCGCCCAGCGCGGCGTGCCAGCGGTCTAAAAACTTTTGCCGTTGTTGCTCAACCAGCTCAGGAATGAGGGGCGTGGCTTGTTGGGCCAAGGCCCGCAGCTGGGCTGTGCGTCCGGTGATCATGGCGCTTAGGCGCGCGCCTTCTTGGGCCCTGGCCTCTATCAAACCGTCGGTGGCCTCCAGCAGCATGGTCTGCATGCGTTGGGGGAGGTCGGCGGTGTTGTGGTCTGTTCCGCCTGTCATTTGCATGATGTTGGCCACGCTCAAGGGCGCTGCATTGGGTATGGCCGCGTGTATGGCGGCTTGTACGTCTAGTAGGCGTTGCAAGTCGGCGCTGTTGGGCAGGCTGACGTTGGCACCCTGACCGCGCTCTAGCCAGGCGCGCACCTCGACTTTGCCGCGCTTGAGACGCTTGGTGAGCGTGTCGCGCAAGGCGGGCTCGCTGGCACGCAGCTCGTCGCTCAAGCGCAGGCTCAAGTCTAAAAAGCGGCTGTTGACCGAGCGAATTTCCATGCCCAACGCCATAGGGCTGGACTCGGAGGCGGGGGACTGGCTGCTGGCGTAGCCCGTCATGCTGTAAACGGTCATGGCTTGTTCGGTGGCTCAAGAGCCTCATATGCGGTAAGCCCGTCATTATCGCAGGCGCAGCGCAGCCACAGAGTTGTGACATGATCTGAGGCTATCGAGTCATGACACAAGAGTATTTTTATGAGCTACCAACGCAATGCCAACCGCAGCGCCGACGCGCTGCGCCCCGTTACCATTACCCGCCAATTCACCATACATGCAGAAGGCTCGGTGTTGATTGAGTTTGGCGCGACGCGCGTGTTGTGTACCGCCTCTGTGGAGGAGCGCGTGCCGCCCCACAAAAAAGGCAGTGGCGAAGGCTGGGTGACCGCCGAGTACGGCATGCTGCCGCGCGCCACCCATACCCGCAGCAGCCGCGAAGCCGCCAAGGGCAAGCAAAGCGGGCGCACCCAAGAAATTCAGCGTTTGATTGGACGTTCTTTGCGTGCGGTATTTGACTTGAAAGCACTGGGCGAGCGCACCATCACCCTGGACTGCGACGTGTTGCAAGCCGATGGCGGCACACGTACGGCGGCCATTACAGGCGCCTTTGTCGCGGCCAGCGATGCCGTGGCCCAGCTCATGGCCGCAGGCACGCTCGCAGCGTCACCGATACGCGAGCCCATTGCTGCGATTTCTGTGGGTATCGTGGACGGCACGCCGTTGCTGGATTTGGAATACACCGAAGACTCGGCTTGCGACACCGATATGAACGTGGTGATGACCGGCTCTGGCCACTTTGTGGAAGTGCAAGGCACGGCAGAAGGCGCGGCGTTTTCAAGGGCCGAAATGGGCCAATTGCTGGACTTGGCCGAAAAAGGCATTGGCGAGTTGGTGCACATGCAGCAAGCTGCTCTCGCCGCTTGATGAGCGGCTTGATGGGTGACTTGATGGGTGGCTTGATGAGCGGCACGTATGGCACAGCGCCCGTAAGGGCGTGTTTATGAAGCTGGTGCTGGCATCCAACAATGCGGGCAAGCTGGCCGAGTTGCAGGCTTTGTTTGCCCCGCTGGGCGTGACGCTGATGGCCCAAAGTGAGCTCGGTGTGCCTGAGGCGGCCGAGCCGCACTGCACCTTTGTAGAGAACGCGTTGGCCAAAGCGCGCAATGCGTCGCTGCACACGGGCTTGCCCGCCATGGCCGATGATGCTGGCCTGTGTGTGCAAGCGTTTGGCGGTCTGCCAGGCGTGGACACGGCGTACTACGCCACGCAGTTTGGCTATGCCAAAGGCGACGACAACAATGTGAAAGCGTTGCTGGAGCAAATGGCTGGCATCGACGACCGTCGCGCCGCCTTGGTCAGCACATTGGTGGCCGTGCGTACGGCCAAAGACCCAGAGCCACTCATCGCTGCGGGGCGGGTTGAAGGCCTGATCACGCGCGAGCC
>JANREF010000013.1 GCA_030726195.1 Burkholderiaceae bacterium
TTATTGCTGTTATTGCTGTTGTCGCCGCTACCGACAGGATCACTTGCGTTGGCATGCAAGGCACGCGCGCCACCAGCTTGTGTCTGGCCTTGATGACTTTGCTGGGGCTGCAACTTGAGGTCGCTCATTTTGAGCTGCGCCAGCGCTTGGAAGGCACCACGGGCTTTACCACCCAGCTCGGCTTTGAGGGCGCTGAGCTGACGGCCCATGCCCAACTGGCGACCGTGCTCGTCCACCACGCGGATGTTCATCATCCAATGCGCGGGCACCATGTCCAGTTTGAACTCGGCGCGTTTGACGTCCAGCTCTGTGGCTTTGCGCACCCAAGCCAAGCACGCATCCATCAAACTGCCATCACCAAAGGCCTCAGGGCTGCTGAAGTCGTCTGCCATGCGCTGTGCCGTTTGCGGCAGCGGCACCAGACGCGACCGCGGGCGTTGCGGCAAGCTCTTGAGCAGCGCTTGCAGCTTGTCTTTGAGCATGCCTGGCACCAACCATTCCACGCGGTTAGGGTCCACTTGGTTCAGTGCAAACAAGGGCACATCAACCGTTAACCCGTCTTTGGCGTCGCCAGGCTCGTGTAAATAGCTGGCCTTGCAGTCCACGCCACCCAGCCTAACCACTTTGGGAAAGGCTTGATGGGTGATGCCGCTGGCCTCGTGACGCATCAGGCTCTCACGCGTCATCACCAGCAGCTGCTTGTTCTGCACAGATTCGCGCTTGTACCACCGCTCCAGCGCATCGCCGCTGGCCACATCGTCGGGCAGGTGTTGGTCGTAGTAGGCCTCAATCAGCGCGTCGTCCACCAGCACGTCTTGGCGGCGCGACTTGTGCTCCAACTCCAGCACCTCGTGCACCAAGCGTTGGTTGTGTCGCAAAAAAGCCAACTTGGTGTCCCACTCGCCACCCACCAAGCCTTCGCGTATGAACAGCGTGCGCGACAGCACTGGGTCGACCTGGTCGTAGCGAATGCGCCGGTTGCTGTACACCACCAGCCCGTACAAAGTCGCGCGCTCTAGCGCCACCACCTGGGCCGATTTTTTCTCCCAATGCGGATCTAGCAATTGCTTCTTCAGCAAATGTCCGCCCACCTCCTCCAGCCACTTGGGCTCAATAGAGGCCATACCGCGGCCAAACAAGCGTGTGGTTTGCACCAACTCGGCACACACCACCCACTTGCCCGGCTTCTTGCTCAGGTTGGCCCCGGGATGCTTGACGAACTTGATGCCGCGCGCACCCAAGTACCACTCCTCCACATCGTTCTTGAAACCAATGTTGCCCAGCAAGCCCGCCAGCAGCGACTTGTGCAAGGCTTCAAACGAGGCCGCCTTGTCGTTGAGTTTCCAGCCGTGCTCGGCCACCACGGTGTGCAGTTGTTGGTAAATATCACGCCACTCGCGCACCCGGCGCACGTGTATGAAGTTGTCGCGCAGCAACTGCTCGTATTGGCGGTTGGTGACTTTGTGCGCAGGTGGCTCGGCCACGTTGGCGTTCGGCTTGGTATGAAGCGTTGCATGCAACTTGGCAGCCATGGCCTTGGTGTGTTGAGGCGTCGCTGCCTTTGCTTGCAAGACCGGTTGTGCGCCCCGATGTTCGGCGCTTAAATGCGCATTGGCGCTGCGCAGGCTTTGCTCGGGCTTCTCAGGCGAGCCGCCCTTGGCCCAAGCGCCCAGTAGCGTGTCTGCATTGGCATTGCCGCGCGAGCGCGCCAGCCAAGCCCACAGCCGCAGCGTGCCCACGAACTCACTGCGCTCGTCGTCAAACTTCTTATGCGCTTGGTCGGCCTGTGCTTGTTTGTCCAGTGGGCGGTCGCGCACATCTTGCAGCGACATGGCTGACGCCAACACCATCACCTCAGCCAGCGCACCACGGGCTTGTGCCTCTAGCAACATGCGCCCCACACGCGGGTCTACGGGCAGGCGCGACAGCGTCTTACCCACCGGCGTGAGTTGGTTGTCGTCGTCCACCGCGCCCAACTCGTTGAGCAACTGGTAGCCATCAACAATCGCACGTCGCGGCGGCGGCTCTATGAACGTGAACTGCTCAATATCGCCCAAGTGCAGCGCCTTCATGCGCAAAATCACGGCGGCCAAAGAGCTGCGCAGTATCTCGGGGTCTGTGAATGCGGGGCGCGCTTGGAAGTCGTCTTGCGCGTACAAGCGAATGGCAATACCGTCGGCCACGCGCCCGCATCGCCCGCTGCGCTGGTTGGCTGCCGCTTGGCTGATGGGCTCCACCAGCAGCTGCTCGACTTTTTGGCGGTAGCTGTAGCGCTTGACCCGCGCCGTGCCCGCATCAATGACATAACGAATGCCAGGTAC
>JANREF010000014.1 GCA_030726195.1 Burkholderiaceae bacterium
CACTGGCACAGGCCAAGGCACAGCAACAAGCCGCCGCAGCCCAGATGGCCTTGAGCGAACAGCAGCTGGTCAGAGCGCAAGGCTTGGTGGCCAAAGGATTTTTGTCCGCGCAAGCGCTGCAACAACAAGAGACGCAACACGCAGTCAACGTGGCCCAGCTGGCCAGCGCCAGCGCAGCACTGCAAACGGCACAACGCGCTTTGAGCAAAACACGCATCACCGCGCCGTTCAACGCCTCGGTGTTGCAGCGCATGGCGCAAGTGGGTGACACGGTCGCGCCAGGCACACCCCTGTTCTCGCTGGTAGACACCAGCAAACCAGAGGTCGCCGCTCAACTATCGCCCGCACAAGCCATCAGCCTCACGCGTGCCAGCACCGGTACTTGGCGCGCCAAAGACACGGGCCAAAACTACGCTGTAGAAGTACTGCGCATTGGCACCAGCCTAGACCCACAAACCCGCTCACAAGTGGCGAGGCTGCGTTTTGTGGCGTCAGACCCCATGCCCCTGCCCGGCAGCGCGGGCGAGCTGATGTGGACAGACCCGCAAACGCATTTGCCAACCCATGTGTTGGTGCGCCGCGGTGGACAAGTGGGCTACTTCACGGTGGCCAACAACACCGCACAATTCGTTGCTCTGGCACGCGCGCAAGAAGGCCGCCCCAGCCCCATCACCTTGGATGGGCAAACGCCCATAGTGACCATGGGCCAAGCCTTGCTGCAAGACGGCCAACCAGTGCAGGTGTCGCCATGAGCCGTAAGCCAAGCACTGGCATAAGCAAAGCAAGCGCAGCCAACACAAGCACACCGGGCGGTACAACAGCATGAAGTTTTACCGTGCGCTCATTGCCAACCATCCGCTGGCCAACATCGCCTTTGTCGTGGTGCTGCTACTCGGTGCCCTCAGCTACGCGACCATGCCGCGAGAGCAAGACCCTGAAATCAACTTCAACTGGGTCAACATCACCACGGTACTGCCCGGTGCGACCGCTGAGGAGGTCGAGCGACTGGTGACCAACCCGCTGGAAGACGCCATCCAAGGCGTGTCCGACATACGGTTTGTCACGTCCAACTCGCGCGCCAATGTCTCCAGCCTGTTGGTGCGTTTTCGCGAGCTGTCCGAACGCGACTTCGACAAGCGCATGAACGACTTGCGCCGCGAGATTCAAAACAAAGCCGCCAGCGAAATGCCCAAAGAGGCCCAAGACCCGCGTGTGATGGAAATCACAACGTCCAACGGCTTCCCAACCGCCGCTGTCATGCTCAAAGGCCAGGCCGATGACGAGGCACTGCGCGCCGCAGCGCGACGCATCAAGGGCGACTTGGAACGCATCTCTGGTGTAGACCAAGTGTTTGCGCTGGGCTTGCGCAACCCCGAACTGCGCGTGGTACCCGATGCGCAAGCCTTGGCCCTGCGCGGCCTAACAGCCGCCGACGTCGCGGACAGTTTGCAAGCTTGGTGGCGTGACACCTCCGCTGGCACGCTGCGCACCGCCGACGGTGCGTGGGCTATCAGCGTACAAGGCGTCACCGTAGACCCCAACGTGGTGGCCGACTGGCCCGTGTTGTCCAGCACGCGCCCCGGGGTATCCGCACGCATGCAAGATGTGGCACGCATCGAGCGCGCACGTGCCAAAGCGTCGCAATACGCGGCCACAGAGGGCCTGCCCGCCATCTACATGTCGGTCACCAAGAAGTCTGGCACCAACACGCTGGAACTGGTGCAACGCCTCAAAGACTACATCGCCCTGCAAAACCCAGGTATTGCCAACGACGGCCTACAGTTGCTGCTCAGTGACGACCAAACCATACCCACACAAAAAGCCATTGACGTGATGCAGACCAATGCCTTGTATGGCGGGGTGATGGTGTTGGTGGTGAGCTGGCTGTTTTTAGGCTGGAAAGTAGGCGCACTTATTGCGCTGGGTATTCCCTTCTCGCTGCTGGCTACCTTTGCGCTGCTCAACGGCATGGACAACACCGTCAACGTCTCGGTGCTGTTGGGTGTGGTGATTGCGCTGGGCATGTTGGTCGACGACGCCGTGGTGGTGGCCGAGGCCATTTACTACCGCGTGCAGCGCGGCCAAGCCTTGATGGACGCCTGTGTGGACGGCGTGGGCGAGGTGTTTGCGCCAGTGCTGGCGTCTGTGGCGACCACCATGGCGGCATTTTTGCCGCTCATGCTGCTGCCCGGCATCATGGGCAAGTTCATGTTTGTCATTCCATTTGTCGTGAGCGTGGCCCTGGCCATCTCTCTCATTGAAGCGTTTTGGATGATGCCCGTGCACATGAGTGCCATGGGCGTGAGCCGCAGCAGC
>JANREF010000015.1 GCA_030726195.1 Burkholderiaceae bacterium
CCAAACCAAACCAAACCAAACCGGCGTTGCGGCGCTGGCTGGTGGTGTCGCAAAAGGCGTTTAGTCCAGGGTTCGGTATTGGCCTGGTGGCAGGCCGTCTAGCGTGTAGTTGCCAATGCTGGCGCGTACCAAGCGCAGGGTGGGTAGGCCCACGGCTGCGGTCATGCGGCGGACTTGGCGGTTGCGACCTTCGCTGATGCTGATGGACAGCCAACTGGTGGGTATGCTTTTCCTGAAGCGCACGGGCGGGTTGCGCTCCCACAAATGTGGCGCGTCCATGGTCTTGCACTCGGCGGGCTTGGTGGGGCCGTCATTGAGGATGACGCCAGCGCTGAGTTGCGCGGCGTGTTCGGCAGTGGCCACTCCTTCGACTTGCACCCAATACGTCTTCCACGCTTTGTGTTTGGGGTCGCTGAGTTGGTGCTGCAGTTGGCCGTCTGATGTGAGCAGCAGCAGGCCTTCGCTGTCGCGGTCCAGTCGCCCGGCAGGGTAGACGCCACGCACGTCTATGTGATGAGCCAAGCCCGGGTGTCCATCGGCATCCGTGAATTGGCTGAGCACACCATAGGGCTTGTTGAACGCAATCAGTCGCGGTGGGTTCATGGGTCTGGTGTATGGTTTGGTCTGCTAAATCGTTAGCGCTATCTTAAGTGGGCTTGTGTCATGCAAAAACCTGTCGATGTAGTGGATGCCTCTGTCGCCGCGCCTGGGCAAACCGATGCCGGTGAAAGCGCTGGCCCAAGTGGGCACGGCGTGTTGCGCGCGGGCGTGGCGCGCAAGGAGGTGTTGGGCTGGGCCATGTACGACTTTGCCAACTCGGGCTTCACCACGGTGGTGATCACCGCTGTGTTTGCCGCTTATTTTGTGGGGGCTGTTGCTGGTGGTGCTGCATGGGGGCCGCTGCTGTGGACCAGCACCTTGGCTGTGTCGTACGCCATTGTCATGCTCACCATGCCCGCGCTGGGCGCGTGGGCCGATATGCGGGCTGCAAAAAAGCGTTTGTTGATGTGGGTGACGGCGCTGTGTGTGCTGGGCACTGCGGCGTTGGCCTTGGTGCAGCCGGGCGACTTGGTGCTGGCCTGCGTGTTGGTTGTTATTGCCAACACCGCCTACAGCTGGGGCGAGTCCACGTCGTATGCCTTCTTGCCCGAGTTGGCCACCCCAAAAGGGATGGGGCGTGTGAGCGGCTGGGGCTGGGGTTTGGGCTACGCTGGCGGCATGCTTACATTGGGTCTGTGTTTGGCTTATGTGCTGCAGGCCCAGGCCAAGGGCGAGGCTGCAGCGAGTTTTGTGCCTGTCACCATGCTGATCACGGCAGCGGTGTATGGCTTGGCTGCCACCACTACCTTTGCATTGCTCAAAGAGCGAGCGAGTCCGCAACCCATGGCCGCGCAGCTGTCGGGCGTGCGTGCCTCGCTGGCACAGCTCAAGCGCACCTGGGCGCAAGCCCAACACTTCACCGATTTCAAATGGCTGCTGGCCTGTACGGCTTGCTACCAAGCAGGAGTAGCGGTGGCCATTACCTTGGCGGCCATTTACGCCGAGCAAGTCATTGGCTTTGAGCCATCCGAGACCATGGTGTTGATTTTTGTGCTCAACATCGCTGCCATGCTGGGTGCGTTGGGCTTTGGTTATGTGCAAGACGCTTTGGGGCACAAGCGCGTGTTGGCCATCACGTTGTTGGGCTGGACGGCGACCTGTTTCATTGCAGCCCTGAGCACCGACAAAGCCAGCTTCTGGTGGGCTGCAGGCTTGGCCGGTGTGTGCATGGGCTCTAGCCAGTCGTGCGGGCGTGCCATGGCGGGCCTGTTTGCGCCGCCCCAGCAGCTGGGTGAGTTTTATGGTTTGTGGTCGTTCGCCACACGGCTGGCCGCCATTGTGGGGCCGGTGATGTACGGCCTGATCACCTGGGCTTTAGACGGCAATCAGCGGGTGGCCATCGCTGCGACCGGCTTGTTGTTTGTAGCGGGCTTGGCCCTGCTCAAGCCCATTGATGTGGCGCGCGGTCAAGCTGCTGCGCACAGCGCGTAGGAGTTTCGCCGTTTGGCGGATGCTGCGCTGTGCCCAGCTTGGCATCATGCTTTGCACCCTGCGATGGCGTGCGGTGCAGTGTGGTGCTGTGTCATGCAGGTGTGGCCCGCATGACACGTTTACGCACGACGCTTAAAACGCTTAAAACGCTTTACCGCGTTGTGAGCGGTATGTTTTTAAACTCGCCGCTGGCAATGCGTTGCTGCCATTCGGCAGGGCCTGTGATGTGGGCACTGGTGCCGCCCGCATCCACCGCAACGGTGACCGGCATATCGACCACGTCGAATTCGTAAATGGCCTCCATGCCCAAGTCGGCAAACCCCACCACAGTGGCTTGTTTGATAGCTTTGGACACCAAGTAGGCTGCACCACCCACGGCCATGAGGTAGGCGCTTTTGTGGTTTTTAATCGCCTCTATGGCCACGGGGCCCCGCTCGGCTTTGCCCACCATGGCGATCAGGCCAGTTTGTGCCAGCATCATGTCGGTGAACTTGTCCATGCGTGTGGCCGTGGTGGGGCCAGCGGGGCCTACGGCCTCGTCGCCCACAGGGTCTACCGGGCCGACGTAGTAAATCACGCGGTTGGTGAAGTCAACGGGCAGGGGCTCGCCTTTGGCCAGCATGTCCTGGATGCGCTTGTGCGCCGCGTCGCGTCCGGTGAGCATCTTGCCGTTGAGCAGCAAGGTTTGGCCGGGCTTCCAAGCGGCGACTTGTTCTTTGGTTAGGTTGTTCAGGTCTACGCGCTGGCTTTTGGCGGTATCTGGCACCCAGTTCACTTTGGGCCATGTGTCCAAGCTGGGCGGTGTGAGGTAGACCGCGCCGGAGCCGTCCATCACAAAGTGAGCGTGGCGTGTGGCCGCGCAGTTGGGGATCATGGCCACGGGCTTGCTCGCAGCGTGGGTGGGGTACATGTTGATCTTGACGTCCAGTACCGTGGTCAAGCCACCCAAACCTTGCGCGCCAATGCCCAAGGCGTTGACCTTGTCAAACAGCTCTAGGCGCAGCTCTTCGGTGGGTGTGAGCGCCGCACCGCTGGAGGATTTGGCTTGCAGCTCATGCATGTTCAAGTCTTCCATCAGTGATTCTTTGGCCATCAGCATGGCCTTTTCTGCAGTGCCACCAATGCCGATGCCCAGCATGCCGGGTGGGCACCAGCCCGCACCCATGAGTGGCACGGTTTTGAGCACCCAGTCCACCAGCGAGTCGCTGGGGTTGAGCATGACAAATTTCGACTTGTTCTCGCTGCCGCCGCCCTTGGCTGCTACCGTGATGTCCAGCTTGTTGCCCGGCACCATTTGCACGTTGATGACGGCGGGTGTGTTGTCCTTGGTGTTGATGCGCGCAAAGTGCGGGTCGGCCACCACGCTGGCGCGCAGGCGGTTTTCGGCCATGTTGTAGCCGCGGCGCACGCCTTCGTTGATGGCCGCGTCCAAATCACCGTCGAAGCCTTCGAAGCGCACGTCCATGCCGATTTTCAAAAACACGTTCACGATGCCCGTGTCTTGGCAAATGGGGCGCTTGCCCGTAGCACTCATGTAGCTGTTGGTCAAAATTTGCGCCATGGCGTCTTTGGCCGCGGGCGAGCGCTCTTGCTCGTAAGCGGTGGCCAAGTGCGCAATGTAGTCAGTGGGGTGGTAGTAGCTGATGAATTGCAAGGCGGCCGCAATCGACTCAATCAGGTCGTCACGTTTGATGGTGTTGGTGGTGCTGGACATGAAAAAAAACCTCGTTCAAAAATGCTTGGCCCAATTGTAGGCGGGCGGTAGCGCCTGCGTGGAGCGGGAAATGCAGCCATTTGTATGTAAGTGGCTCGTAAGAGCGCCGCCGCACAGTTGCAGGCTGTCACAACACGCCGTATGTTTGTGTCCAAATCATTCGCAAGGAGATCGTGCATGTCTGCAAATTCGTCGAATATCGAGTCCACATTGGTTGAGAACCGTGTGTTTGAGCCCGCTGGTGCCATGGTGGCCAGCGCCAACGTCGCCGGCATGGATGGCTACAACGCGTTGTGCAAAGAAGCCGCCGACGACTTCGAAGGCTTTTGGGGCAAGCGCGCCCAGCAGCACCTGAACTGGTCTAAGCCCTTCACGCAAGTATTGGACGAGTCCAATGCGCCGTTTTACAAGTGGTTTGCCGACGGTGAGTTGAACGCCTCCGCCAACTGTCTTGACCGCCACATGGGCACGCCCACAGAAAACAAAACAGCCATTATTTTTGAGGCCGACGGCGGCGAGGTGGTCAAGGTCACCTACAAAGAGTTGCTCGCGCGCGTGTCCAAGTTCGCCAACGTGCTCAAGGCACAGGGCGTCAAGTGCGGTGACCGCGTGGTCATTTACATGCCCATGACCATAGAAGGTGTGGTGGCCATGCAGGCCTGTGCTCGCATTGGCGCGACGCACTCGGTGGTGTTTGGCGGCTTCTCTGCCAAAGCGCTGCAAGAGCGCGTGATCGACATTGGCGCGGTCGCCATTGTCACAGCCAACTACCAAATGCGTGGTGGCAAAGAGCTGCCACTCAAATCTATCGTGGACGAAGCCATGGCCATGGGTGGCTGCGATGCCGTCAAATCCATCATCGTCTACCAACGCACTGCAACAGCGGTCAATATGGTGGCTGGTCGCGACCACTTCATGCACGAGCTTGAGGCCGGTCAAAGCGACCAGTGCGCGCCCGAGATGGTCGGTGCAGAGCACCCCCTGTTTGTGCTGTACACATCAGGCTCTACGGGCAAGCCCAAAGGCGTGCAACACGCCACTGGCGGCTATGTGTTGTGGGCCAAGATGACCATGGAGTGGACCTTCGACTTGAAGGACTCTGATGTGTTTTGGTGTACCGCCGACATCGGCTGGATCACTGGCCACACCTACGTGGCCTACGGTCCATTGGCCGCAGGTGCGACGCAAATCGTGTTCGAAGGCGTGCCCACATTCCCCAACGCCGGGCGTTTCTGGGAAATGATCGAGCGTCACAAGTGCTCTATTTTCTACACCGCACCGACGGCGATTCGCTCTCTCATCAAGGCCGCCGAGTCCGATGAAAAAGTGCACCCCAAAAACTGGGACCTCACCAGCTTGCGCATCATGGGTTCGGTGGGCGAGCCCATCAACCCCGAGGCGTGGATGTGGTACCACCGCCATGTGGGCGGCGAGCGTTGCCCCATCGTGGACACCTTCTGGCAAACCGAAACAGGCGGCCACATGATCACGCCGCTGCCCGGTGCCACACCGCTGGTGCCAGGTTCCTGTACCTTGCCACTGCCCGGCATCATGGCCGCCATCGTGGATGAAACGGGCAACGATTTGCCACACGGCGCCGGCGGTATGTTGGTGGTGAAACGCCCATGGCCGTCTATGATTCGCACCATTTGGGGCGACCCCGAGCGCTTCAAAAAGAGCTACTTCCCCGAAGAGCTGGGCGGCACCATTTACCTCGCCGGTGACGGCGCAGTGCGCAGCGAAGACCGCAGCTACTTCCGCATCACCGGCCGTATCGACGACGTGCTTAACGTGTCGGGCCACCGCATGGGCACCATGGAAATCGAGTCGGCCTTGGTCGCCAAAACCGACCTCGTGGCCGAAGCCGCTGTGGTGGGGCGCCCTGACGACCTCACGGGTGAGGCGATTGTGGCCTTTGTGGTGCTCAAGGGTGCACGCCCTGAAGGCGAAGAAGCCCAACGCATTGCCAAAATCTTGCGCGACTGGGTGGGTAAAGAAATTGGTCCCATCGCCAAGCCCAAAGAGGTGCGTTTTGGCGACAACCTGCCCAAAACCCGCTCCGGCAAAATCATGCGCCGCTTGCTGCGCAACTTGGCCAAAGGCGAAGCCATCACCCAAGACACCAGCACCCTAGAAAACCCTGCCATCCTAGAGCAGCTGGCCAAGCCCCTCTAAGCACTGGACCGCCCCTGCCGCCTCGCAGGCGGGTGGGGGCTACCCGTTCAGGCTGTACAGACGCCAGATCGAGTCTGGCGTGACAAGGTGTTGGGGGTGCATGTAGGCTCACGCAGCGTAGACGCCAGATCCAGTCTGGCGTGACGGGCCTTGTGCAGTGCGCACGTCACGCCTCAAGCCTCAAGCCTCAAACTTCACGTATTGTGGCTGGCGCCTCAAGCCTGTGTCACCCTCGGACTTGATCCGAGGGTCTCGTATGGGCGCTCAGCGTGTGGTGTGCCGTTGGCAACCAGCAGTGCGCCTTGCCGCATAGACGCCAGATCAAGTCTGGCGTGACAGGGTGTTGGGTGTGCTGATTGCAGCGCTGGGGCCTACAAAAAAAGGCACCCTTAGGTGCCTTTGTTGTGTCAGCGGACTTGCTGATTACTTGGTTGCCAAAATCCATGCGGCCAATGTTTTGGCTTCGGCTGCTGAGACTTGTGGGTTGGCTGGCATTGGGATTGCGCCCCAAACGCCTGAGCCGCCCTTCATGATCTTGGCGGCCAACTTGTCGGCTGCGCCTGCATCACCGGCGTACTTTTCAGCGACGGCTTTGTAGGAGGGACCGACCAATTTTTTGTCAGCAGCGTGGCAGGCCATACAGTTTTTGGACTTGGCTAAAGCCATGTCTGCCATAGCAGGTGCCGCGAACACGGTGGTGGCTGCGATAGCAATCAGAATGCGTTTCATAGACTTCATACCTTTGAGTGAATAGTCGATCGAAGTGGGTAGTTTGGCATATGTGCCTATTTAGACCAAGGCTACGAGGCAAATAAACCGCGTTGCCTTGGGGTTAAATGCAACGTTTAGAAGTTGTCCAGCACAGCACCTTTGCTGGCGCTGGATGCGTTGAATGCGAACTTGGCTTGTACGCCGCGCACGTAGCGTGGCGCAGGTGCCGTCCAATGGGCGCGGCGCTTGGACAGTTCTTCGTCGCTGACGTGCACTTCCAGCTTGAGCGCAATAGCATCTATGGTGATGGTGTCGCCTTCTTGCACCAGCGCAATGTTGCCGCCGGCTGCGGCTTCCGGGGCCACGTGGCCCACCACCATGCCCCAGGTGCCGCCAGAGAATCGCCCGTCCGTGATGAGGCCTACAGACTCGCCCAAGCCAGCGCCAATGAGGGCGCCAGTGGGGGCCAGCATTTCGGGCATGCCGGGGCCGCCTTTGGGGCCCAAGTAGCGCAGCACCATGACGTCGCCGGCCACAATTTTGCCGTCCAAAATGGCTTTCAAAGCCGACTGCTCGTCATCGAACACGCGCGCAGGGCCAGTGATGGTGGGCTTTTTGAGGCCAGTGATTTTGGCCACCGCGCCCTCTGGGCTGAGGTTGCCTTTCAAAATGGCCAAGTGGCCTGCGGCGTACATGGGCTTGTCCATGGGGCGGATCACGTCTTGGTCGGCGCGTGGTGCATCGGGGACGTCGGCCAGCACTTCGGCCATGGTCTGGCCAGTGATGGTCAGGCAGTCGCCATGCAGCAGTCCAGCGTTGAGCAGCATCTTCATCACTTGTGGAATACCGCCTGCTTGGTGCAAGTCCACAGCCAAGTATTTGCCGCTGGGCTTCAAGTCACACAGCACGGGTGTGCGCTTGCGTACCACTTCGAAGTCGTCGATGGTCCAGTCCACATCGGCGGCGTGGGCAATGGCCAAAAAGTGCAGCACCGCGTTGGTGGAGCCACCGGTGGCCATGATCACGGCCACAGCGTTCTCAATGGCCTTGCGCGTGACGATGTCGCGCGGCTTGATGTCTTTCTTGACCGCTTCAATCAGCACCCGAGCCGACTCGGCGGTGGAGTCCACCTTCTCGCCGTGTGGGTTGGCCATGGTGGAAGAGTAGGGCAGGCTCAGACCCAGCGCCTCGAAGGAGCTGGACATGGTGTTGGCCGTGTACATGCCGCCACATGAGCCGGTGCCTGGAATGGCGCGCTTTTCAATTTCCAGCAAGTCTTCATCGCTGAGGTTGCCCGCAGCGTTTTGGCCCACGGCCTCGAACACGCTCACAATGTTCAGGTCTTGGCCTTTGTAGCGTCCTGGCAGGATGGTGCCGCCGTATACATAAATGGCAGGCACGTTGGCGCGCAGCATACCCATCATGCCGCCGGGCATGTTTTTGTCGCAGCCGCCTACCACCAACACGCCGTCCATCCACTGGCCTTGCACGCAGGTCTCAACGCAGTCGGCAATCACCTCACGGCTCACGAGTGAGTACTTCATACCTTCCGTGCCCATGGCCATACCGTCTGAAATAGTAGGGGTGCCAAAGATCTGGGCATTGCCGCCTGCGGCCTCGATGGCCTCTACCGCAGCATCGGCCAACACTTGCAAGCCAGCGTTGCAAGGTGTGATGGTGCTGTGGCCGTTGGCCACGCCAATCATGGGCTTTTTAAAGTCGTCCGCCTCGTAGCCCAGCGCGTAATACATAGAGCGGTTGGGCGCACGTGACTTGCCTTCGGTGATGTTGGCGGAGCGGCGGTTGATTTTGATGACTTTTGTCTCTGACATATGAACCCTACGTATGAAAGTGTCGGTAGTTGCTGAGCGAATTCATCATTTTAGGGCGTTGCGAAGGCCCATGGCCAAACCCGTGCGCGACTGAGGGCAAAATACAGTGCATGTTGATACACCCACACATTGACCCCGTTGCCATCGCCATCGGTCCCTTGGCCGTTCACTGGTACGGCTTGACTTACTTACTGGCCTTTGGCCTGTTTGTGTTGTTGGGCCGCGCGCGCTTGGCGCACCAGCC
The DNA here is from genome assembly GCA_030726195.1 of Burkholderiaceae bacterium. Lineage (GTDB taxonomy): Bacteria > Pseudomonadota > Gammaproteobacteria > Burkholderiales > Burkholderiaceae_C > RS62. The sequence goes on from JANREF010000015.1 coordinate 8,708, forward strand.
GTTCAGCGCAGGCGCGGATGGTCGAGATTGGCTCAAGTCAGACATCGAAGACATTTTGTTTTTAGGCGTCTTGGGCGTGGTGCTGGGCGGGCGTGTGGGTTACTGCTTGTTTTACATGCCGGCGTATTACGCGGCGCACCCCTTGGAGGTCTTGGCCGTGTGGCAAGGCGGCATGAGTTTTCATGGTGGCTTGTTGGGTGTGCTGGTGGCCATGCTGTGGTTTGCGCACAGCCGAGGTGTGCGCTTTTTGCGCGTGACCGATTTGATTGCGCCGTGTGTGCCTACCGGCTTGGCCGCAGGGCGCTTGGGCAACTTCATCAATGGGGAGTTGTGGGGGCGGGTGGCCGACCCATCACTGCCTTGGGCCATGGTGTTCAGGGGTGCGGGCGACTTGCCGCGCCACCCCTCACAAATTTACCAATTGCTACTGGAGGGCCTGCTGCTGTTTGTGCTGCTGTGGCTGTACGCACGCAAGCCACGCTATTTAGGACAAGTCTCGGCGGTGTTTTTGATGGGCTATGGCGCACTGCGCTTCATTGCCGAATACTTCCGTGAGCCCGATGCCCACTTGGGTTTGTTGGACTTGGGCTTGAGCATGGGCCAGTGGTTGTGCTTGCCCATGGTGTTGGGCGGTGCGGTCATGATGGTGTGGGCCACCCAGCGCCGCGTGGCTTGACATGACGGCCAAGCCCACAATGACCAGCGCGCCAGGCGCCGCTGCAGCCGCGGCACCCGAGATTGCATTGTCGTGGCCGCAGCCATGGCTGGCGCGCGTGACCATCAGCAATCCACAACGCATGAATGCCATGACCTGCGCCATGTGGGAGCAGTTGCCGCTGGTGTTCCAAGCCATTGCCACGCAACCCAGCGCGTGTGTGGTGGAGTTGGTGGGCGATGTACAAGGGCGCGCGTTTTGCGCCGGTGGTGACATCAGCGAATACCCCAGCTTTCGGTTTGATAAGGCCAAGTTGGCCCATTTTCATGAGTCGCAGGTGTGGCCGGGTTTGCGCGCCATTTTGGCGTGTGACTTGCCCGTGATCGCCCACATCAACGGCCCTTGCATGGGTGCAGGCCTAGAGATGGCCAGTTGCGCCGACCTGCGCATTGCCAGTGACCACGCCACATTTGGTGCGCCCATTGCCAAGTTGGGCTTTCCCATGGCACCCAAGGAGGCCGCCATTGTGGGTTACGCCTTGGGTGACGCCCTGTCTCGCGCGGTGTTGCTGCAAGCCGCCACGCTCAGCAGCACCCAGCTGCAACAGTCGGGGTTTGTGACGCAGGTGTGCGCGCCCGACCAAACCGCCGCTGTGGTGGCCCAATGCGCCCATCGCTTGCAGCAGCTCTCGCCTCAGGCCGCGGCCCTGAACAAACAAACCCTGCGCGGCTTGTGGCCTGTTGCTTTGCAACAAGCCGTTGGAGGCGTGTTACCGGTGCAAGCCGCTTACGACTATGCCGCCAGTGCGCAGCACATGGAAGGCATAGCGGCGTTTTTGGCCAAGCGCCCCGCCCAGTTTTAAATCGCACTTCATTCGCACTTTATTCGCACCGATGACGCAAGCTGCACCAACAACAACGAGCTGGTCTTGGGGTGCCGACCACCGTGGCCCGCTGACGGTGGACGACGACTTTGCCAGCTTGGACGACTCGGTTGAGCAAAGCGCGTTCACCCAAATCGGTGTGGCCACTGCGCCCGATGGCAGCACGCGTGCGCAAGCCTGCTCTATTTTGGTGGTGCAAGGCATGTACTGTGCGGCGTGTGCCGACGCGGTGAGCGCTGCCGTTGAACAAGTCCCGGGTATTGAAGGCGTGCAAGTCAATGCAGCCACGCGGCGCATTACGGTGTGGTGGGATCCGGCCAACACCACCGTGTCCCAGTGGGCCAAGGCAGTGGGCGACAAGGGTTACCGGTTGCTGCCCGCGCGCGATGCCTTAAGCCTGACCGAGCGCATGCAAGCCAGCCGCCGCGCGCTGTGGCGTTTGTTTGTGGCGGGGTTTTGCACCATGCAAGTCATGATGTACGCATGGCCTGATTACGTGGCCGAGCCCGGCGACATACCCCCCGATATTGAACAGCTGCTGCGCTGGGCCAGCTTGGTGCTCACCTTGCCGGTGATGGTGTTTGCCGCGCAAACCTTTTTTACCGCCGCTTGGCGCGACGCCAAACAATGGCGCGTGGGCATGGACACGCCCGTGAGCATTGGCATCGCCGTGGCCTTCGCTGCCAGTGTGGCCGCGACGCTGCAGCCCGATGGACCCTGGGGCGCGCAGGTGTGGTTTGACTCGCTCACCATGTTTGTGTTTTTCTTGTTGGCCAGCCGTTACTGGGAGCTCAAGGCGCGCGACCGAACGGCAGGTGCGCTAGACGCCATTGCGCATCGCTTGCCAGACTCGGTATTGGTGGAGTCTCAAACCGGCGAGCTGCAACGCATCTCCAGCCGCAACGTGCGCTTAGAGCATGTGTTGCACGTGGCCGTTGGCCAGGCCTTGCCCGCTGATGGTGTGTTGTTGAATACGCAAGCCACCACCGACGAGGCCTTGCTCACGGGTGAGTCCAAGCCGGTGCATAAAGCGCAAGGCGATACCCTGGTGGCCGGGAGCTTGAACGTGGGCCAGCCACTGCGCATGCGGGTTACGCAGTTGGGCAGTAACACACGCTTTGCCCACATTGTGGCGCTCATGGAGCGAGCCGCGACCGACAAGCCACGCTTGGCCCAACTCGCCGATAGGGTTGCGGCACCGTTTTTGGTGGTGGTGTTGTTGCTGGCCACTGCCACCGGCTTGTATTGGTGGACGCAAACACCCAGCCAGGCCTTGGCCATTGCGGTATCGGTATTGATCGTGACCTGTCCGTGCGCACTGTCCTTAGCCACGCCCACGGCCATGTTGGCCACCGCAGGCCGCTTGGCAGGCAAGGGCGTTTTGCTGCGCCGCTTGCAAGCGCTGGAGGCGCTCAGTGGTGCAACCACAGTGGTGTTCGATAAGACCGGCACGCTCACCAAAGACCAGTTGCAAGTGCAACAACTACACCTGCGGGCGCAGCCTGCCTCTCATTGGACGCGCGCGAAGGTGGTGGCCGCTGTACAGGTGTTGGCAGGTGCGTCCATGCACCCATCATCCAAAGCGGTGGTGCGCTTTACCGCCGGGACCTGCGGCGATGTCGCCGTGGCTTGTCAGGATTTGGCCGAACACGCAGGTCTGGGCGTGCAAGCCACCATCGATGCGCATGTCTGGC
>JANREF010000016.1 GCA_030726195.1 Burkholderiaceae bacterium
TGGTCGAGGGCATGTTGCCGTTGGCCTTTGACTGGCAGCAAATGCTGGCTGTCTTGGCCATTGCCTCATTGCTGGTGGGTAACTTGGCCGCTATTGCACAGACCAACGTTAAGCGCATGCTGGCGTTTTCCACCATCGCGCAAATGGGCTTTGTGTTGCTGGGCTTGGTTGCTGGCGTGAGCTTTGGCGCCGACGGCCCCAGCACCGCCAATACGGCCAATGCCTACAGCGCAACCATGTTCTACATCATCACCTACGTGCTCACCACGTTGGCTACGTTTGGCGTGTTGCTGCTGTTGTCTACCAGCGCAGTCGAGGTCAATAAGCTGTCTGACTTGGCAGGTTTGAACCAGCGCAATCCTGTGATGGCGGGCGTGTTGGCTGCAGCCATGTTCTCCTTGGCTGGTGTGCCGCCGCTGGTGGGTTTTTACGCCAAGCTGTCGGTGCTGCAAGCACTCATGGCTTCTAGTCAAGCGCTGTACATTTACCTGGCTGTATTCGCTGTGATCATGTCGTTGATTGGCGCGTTTTACTACTTGCGTGTCATCAAGATCATGTACTTTGACGAGCCCGTGGTTCACGAGCCCATCGTCATGCAGGGCGATGCCCGCTTGGTGTTGTCGCTCAACGGCTTGAGCCTCTTGGTGTTGGGCTTGTTGCCCAGTGGCTTGATGGCCATTTGTGCGCACGCTATTGTGGAACTTCTGGTCTAAGCCAGCACTCCAACCCGTATGGACAACACCTCATCTGTATGGCTGATCATCGCGCTGAGCGTTGTATTGGCCAATCTGCCTTTTCTCAACAACCGTTGGTTCGCCTTGCTGCCATTCGGCAAGCGCGACACAGCGGCCTCTAAAGGCTTGCAGTGGCGCTTGCTGGAGCTGGTGGTGTTGTACTTTGTGGTGGGCTTTATCGGCCTGACGCTAGAGCACAACTTAGGCCAAAACGCCCCGCAAAACTGGGAGTTTTACGCCATCACATCAACGCTGTTCATTACGCTGGGCTTTCCCGGCTTCGTGTACCAATACCTGTGGCGGCGTCGCTAACGGGCCATGACGGCCAGCATTCCAAACGTATCGGACTTGCCTGTCGGCGATGCGCACTTGCGCGAACACACCGCTTCGTCTGCCCCTTTGGTCAGTGGCGATTTTTTGCAGTTGGTGCGTGACCAGGTTCATTTACCCACAGGCCTAAAAGCGCAGCGCGAGTACCTGTTGCATCCGGGTGCCGTGATGGTGGTGGCGTTGTTAGACGACGGCCGCGTGCTGCTTGAGCGCCAATACCGTCACCCTGTTGGGCTGACCATGCTGGAGTTGCCTGCCGGCAAGTTGGACGCTGGTGAAGACGTGCTGGTCTGCGCTGCGCGCGAGCTGCGCGAGGAAACCGGCTGTACCGCCACCCATTGGGCTGTGGCTACCGCCATGCATCCCTGTATTGGCTACTCCAACGAAGTGATTCATGTGGTGTTTGCAAAAGGCATCGTGCGGGGCGAGCAAGCGTTGGACGAAGGCGAGTTGCTGGATGTATGCGCGGCAACGCCCGCAGCGTTGCTGGCCATGGCCGCCGAGGGGCGTATCACCGACGGTAAAACCCTCGCCGGGTTGTTATGGCTCCAAAACGTCAGCCTTGGTGCGTGGACCTTGGACTGGCAGGCCGCCGTATGAAAGTCTTAGATTTGCAGTGCGATGCAGGCCATGTCTTTGAAGGCTGGTTTGGCAGTGAGCAAGACTACCAACACCAGTTGGCCCGCAGCTTGGTGAGCTGCCCCATGTGCAGCAGTGCCACTATCACCAAAAAACTCAGTGCGCCCCGCTTGAACTTGCGCGCCACTCACACCGCATTTGCCCAACCGCTGGCAGACGGCGACGCGCATGAGGCGCAACAAGACAGGCCCAGCCCAGGCGGTGCCACGTCAGTTGCCGGGCGGGTGGCCAGCGGCAGCAGCATGTCGGGTGGCGCGTCAGTGCCTGCGACGTCTGCAGCGCTGCAAGCGCAAGTGTTGTCGGCCATGCGCGAGCTGTGGCATGCAACCGAGGACGTGGGGGACCAGTTTCCGGATCAGGCGCGTGCCATGCACTACGGCGATGCTGAGCCCAAAGCCATACGCGGGCAAGCCTCGCGCGAACAAGCCCTAGAGTTGGTGGAGGAGGGCATAGATGTGCTGCCGCTGTTGGTGCCAGAGTCTGTGAAGTCCTCGTTGCAGTAATTGCCACACCGGCACTTGCGTCAGCTCCCAGCGTGCAGCTAGACCTACAAGCGCGGCTGCACCAGTCTAGTGGTACGCGCCCATAAGCGTAGGCCAGCAG
>JANREF010000017.1 GCA_030726195.1 Burkholderiaceae bacterium
GCACATTGGTGGCCGTGCGCACAGCCAAAGACCCAGAGCCACTGATTGCTGCGGGACGGGTTGAAGGCCTGATCACGCGCGAGCCTATCGGCGACAAAGGTTTTGGCTTTGACCCCGTCATGTGGCTGCCCCAATTTGAGCAAACCTTTGCCCAGCTGCCCACCGAGGTTAAAAACGCCAACAGCCACAGGGGGCGTGCCAGCCAACAGATGTTGGACTTGATGCGCAGCCGCTGGCTCGGTGCCTGAGCGCCAAGCGACGTATGGCCCATTTTGAATCCATAGACATCAAGCCCAACGACCAAGTAGGCATGGCCAACCCCGATGCGGTGCACATGATGCGCCCGGGCTTGTTGCAACTGGCCGCCTTGCCCCCACTGGCGCTCTACGTGCACCTGCCATGGTGCTTGCGCAAATGCCCATACTGCGACTTCAACTCGCACGAATGGTCCAGCGACAAGGCGCAAGCCTTGCCCGAGCAAGCCTATGTGGAGGCGGTGGTGGCCGATTTGGAGGCCGCGCTGCCCTTGGTGTGGGGACGCAGCGTACACAGCATCTTCATCGGCGGCGGCACGCCAAGCCTATTTGCGCCTGAGACCATCGGCCACTTGTTGGGGCAGATCAGGGCGCGCCTGCGCTTGTCGCCCGATTGTGAAATCACCATGGAGGCCAACCCCGGCACGTTTGAGCGCGAGCGCTTTCGCGCCTTCAGAGCCGCGGGCGTGACCCGGTTGTCCATTGGCGTACAGAGCTTTTCTGACGAGGCGCTCAACCGCATTGGCCGCGTACACGATGGTGCGCAGGCTCTGGCCGCCGTGCAAGAGGCCGTGCAAGCCTTTGACACCTGCAATGTGGACATCATGTACGCGTTGCCTGGCCAAACCTTGGCCGAATGCACGCGCGATATAGACACGGCCTTGGGGCTGGGTGTGCCGCACATCTCGCTGTACCACCTCACCATAGAGCCCAACACCTTGTTTGCCAGCAAGCCGCCTGTGTTGCCCGAAGACGACGACGCCTACGCCATGCTGGACCTCATCACCGAGCGCACGCTTGGCGCTGGTTTTGAGCGTTACGAAGTATCTGCCTACGCGCAAGCCAACCATGCCTGCTGGCACAACACCAACTACTGGCAATTTGGCGACTACTTGGGCATTGGCGCGGGCGCGCACAGCAAACTCACCTTCGCCCACCGCATCACCCGCCAAGTGCGCCTGCGTGACCCGCGCCGCTACATGCAAGCGGCCATGCAGGGGCGGGCGCTGTCGTCCAGCACCGACGTACCCTTGGCGGATTTGAGCTTCGAATTCATGCTCAACGCCCTGCGCTTGCGGGGTGGTTTTGAGCTCAGCCTGTTCACCGAGCGCACGGGCTTGTCTGTGTCGCGCATACAGGCCGCGCTAGAGGCCGCGCAAGGCAAAGGCCTCATTGCACGCACCGGCAACCACATTGCCCCCACCGAGCTGGGCTTTGATTTTTTAAGCGACTTGCAGGCCCTGTTCTTAAATGCCTGATTTAGTTGGTTAGAATACTGGCTTGTTCACGCTGCAACACGCAGCGAACTGCAGCAAAGAAATCGACGGAAGAGTGGCAGAGTGGTCGATTGCACCGGTCTTGAAAACCGGCGTCTCGAAAGGGACCGTGAGTTCGAATCTCACCTCTTCCGCCATCGATCAAACAAATAAGCGCCTCAAGGGCGCTTTTTTGTTGATTGCGGGTACTGTTCGGGTGCTGCGCTAAACGGCTGTGTGCATTTGGGTTGTGTCGGTGGGCTGCTGTCTCGGTTCTGGTGTTTGGCGTTGCGCTGGCCTAGTGAAACTCGTGGGGTTGTAGGCTGAGTTTGGGCGCGGTGGCGTGGTGCAGTTGTGGTGTCATGTCGACCACGTGTTGGGCTACCAGATGGCTCACGCGCCCGGGCTGGCCTGTGGCGGGGTCGGTGTCGCGTTGCCAGACGCCGTAGACCGCCATGAGTTGGGCATGCAGCACCACATCGCGCTGGCGCAGTTGCACGCTTTGCCACACCACCACGTTGACCACACCTGTTTCGTCTTCCAAGGTGATGAACAGCACGCCTTTGGCCGTGCCAGGTTTTTGCCGAACCGTGACCAAGCCGCAGGCTTTGGCCAAGCGCCCGTTGCGCCAGAGCTGTAGCGCTTGGGCGCTTTGAATGCGTTGCGCACTCAAGTAGTCGCGCAGCAGCGCCACCGGGTGGCCGCGCAGGCTCAACGCGGTGCTGTTGTAGTCCAGCGCAATGTGCTCGCCCAGTGTGGGCGGGGTGATGTGTGTGTGGGCTTGCCA
>JANREF010000018.1:0-3366 GCA_030726195.1 Burkholderiaceae bacterium
TGGGTGCAGAAGCGGTACCAGGCCTGAAACAGGCGCCAGACGGCAAAGCGCAAGCCTTGTTTGTAGACAGTATGCAAACAGGGCTCACGCTGCAAGAGGGCTTGCAGCAAGCCATTGAGCATGCCATTCGCACCCTGCCCATTCCCAAAGTGATGACCTACCAGCTGCACAGCAACTGCGACTTGCCAGGCTGGAGCAGTGTGAACTTTGTGCGCCCCGCACATGGTTTGGTCGCCCTGCACGGCGCTGCTGTTGTGCCGGTCGCCGCGCTGGGTTTGATGGCTGGCAACACCACCAAAGGCCACCGTTTTGAGGCCAAGACCGAGACCGTCACGTTTGCACATGCCAACGACTACGTGGCTGTTTTGGAAGACCAAGGTGCGGTGGTGGCATCTTTCACGCAGCGCCACGCTCGCATTCGCGCACAGTTGGACCAGGCTGCGGCCGCAGCCAGTACAGCTGAAAGTGGCGTGCTCAAACCCATTGACGATGAGGCGTTGCTGGCTGAGGTGTGTGCTTTGGTAGAGCGCCCCAACGTGGTGACCTGCTCATTCGAGCCTGAGTTTTTACAGGTGCCGCAAGAGTGCTTGATCCTCACCATGAAGGCCAACCAAAAATACTTTCCACTGCTGGACGCCTCGGGCAAGTTGAGCAACCAGTTTTTGGTGGTCAGCAACATATCGCCAGACGACGCCAGTCAGGTCATTGGCGGCAACGAACGCGTGGTGCGTCCACGTCTGGCCGATGCGCAGTTTTTCTTCAACCAAGACCGTAAAAAGTCGCTCGCGGCACGCGTGCCCGAGTTGGGCAAGGTGGTGTACCACAACAAGCTGGGCACCCAAGGCGAGCGCAGCGTGCGCGTGGCCGCGTTGGCCACACACATTGCGCAGGATTGGGTGGCCGCAGGTCACAGCAATGCGCAGCTCGCGCAGCAAGCCCGCCAAGTTGCCGAAGTGGCCAAATGCGATTTGCTCACCGACATGGTCGGCGAATTCCCTGAGTTGCAAGGCGTGATGGGTGGCTATTACGCCCGCCACGACGGCCTAGGCGATGCGCTGGCCACCGCGATTGAAGACCATTACCGTCCCCGCTTTGCGGGTGACGATTTGCCGCGCAACGATGTGGGCTTGGTGGTGGCCTTGGCCGACAAGCTCGAAACGCTGGTGGGTATGTTTGGCATTGGCAACGTCCCAACCGGTGAGCGCGACCCGTTTGCGCTGCGTCGCCATGCCCTGGGCGTGGTGCGCATGCTCATAGAGGCCAACGTGCCCCTGTCTTTAGCGGCGCTCATACAGCACGCGCGCAGCGTCTTTGGCGACTTGCTCACCGCAGACCTCGCGCCGCTGCAAGGTTTTGTGCAAGACCGCATGGCAGGCATGTTGCGCGAGCAAGGCTTTAGCGCACAAGCGATTGATGCGGTGCTGGCACTCAGCCCCGAGCATCTGGCCGATGTGCCCAAGCGTTTGAATGCTGTGCGCACGTTTGCCGACATGCCCGAGAGCGAGGCATTGGCCGCGGCCAACAAGCGCATTGGCAACATTCTCAAAAAATCAGCCGATGAGGCCAAGCCTGTTGACGCAAGCCTGTTCGAGCGTGAGGCCGAAGGTGCGTTGTTGGCGGCCATGCAGGCTACCGCCAAGGTGGCAGATGCGGCCTTTGAGGCGGGCGACTACACCGCTTCGCTGCAGGCTTTGGCGGCCTTGCGCGCGCCTGTAGACACCTTCTTCAACGACGTTATGGTGAATGCCGATGATGCCGCAGTGCGAGCCAACCGCTTAGGGTTGTTGTCTCAACTACATGCCACCATGAACCGCGTTGCCGACTTGTCTAGGCTGGCCATTTAAAGCGCGCAGCCACCACCCAACCGCCACGCTCACTTTACACACCACACGCAAGGCACCGAGATGAACACCCAAACACCGTTGGTTATCTTGGACAGAGACGGCACCCTAAACGTCGATGACCAAGCGTTCATCACCAGTGCCGACGCGTGGAGTCCGGTGCCCGGCGCTTTAGAGGCCGTGGCCAAGCTCAACGAAGCCGGCTGGCGCGTGGTGGTGGCCAGCAATCAGTCGGGCCTAGGCCGCGGCTTGTTTGACATGGCCACACTCAATGAGGTGCACGCAAAAATGCACAAAATGTTGGCCGCTGTGGGGGCGCGTGTGGATGCGGTTTTTTTCTGCCCGCACACGCTAGACGACAACTGCGACTGTCGCAAACCCCTGCCAGGCCTCATCACCCGCATCGTGGAGCGATTCGCGGCCACACCAGCCAAAGTGCCTGTGGCAGGCAATACGGTGCGTCACATGCAAGCGGCCCACGCCGCAGGCGCTCAGCCCCACTTGCTCTTGGTGGGTAAATGCGCACAATACACAACGCAGCACCTGCCAGAGGGGCTGCCAGCGGGTACGCAAGTCCACGTCGATTTACACGCTTTCGTCGATTATTTATTAGCCAATAGCAGCGGCGGTGCCAACGCTTAAGCGCTTGCGCCATCGTCCACATACAACAGAGAACAGCAGATTGAAAAAACCATCAACTTGGGCCACCTGTGTTGCGTTGGTGCGCTCCATCGTTCATGCGCTGTGGATGACCGCTACCGTCGTGCCTTGGGCCATTGCGGTGTTGATCAGCGCCCCGTTTTTGAATGGCACACAAATTTACTGGCTGTGCACGGGCTGGTTGCGTTTGGCGGTCACGGGCGGCACGGTCATATTGGGCATTCACAACCGCGTGACGGGTTTCGAAAACCTTCCCACTGCCGACAATGGCCAAGCCATCTTGTTGCTCAAGCACCAGTCTACGTGGGAGACGTTTTCCATGCCTACGCTGATGCCGCACCCGCTGGCGTATGTGTTCAAGCGCGAGTTGTTGTTTGTGCCATTTTTCGGTTGGGCCATGGCGCGCATGGACATGATTCACATCGACAGGCGTAAACGCTCACAGGCGTTTGCCAAAGTGGTTGAGCAAGGCCGCCGTTTGTTGGCGCAAGGCACATGGGTGATCATGTTCCCCGAAGGGACGCGCATAGACCGCGGCCAAGTGGGTACGTACAAGACCGGAGGCACCAAGTTGGCGGTAGAAACGGGCGCGCCGGTTATTCCAGTGGCGGTGACCTCGGCCAAGTGCTGGCCGCGCAAAGCCTTCATCAAATACCCTGGCGTGGTGGATATCGTCATAGGCAAACCCATTCCAAGCGTGGGGCGTGACCCCGGCGAGCTCATGCTCGAGGTGCAAACGTGGATAGAGTCCAACATGCGTGCACTGGACCCCCAGGCCTACACCGATTGATCAAAGCGGCCATGCAGGCGTTGGTGCAACAACTGGGATTTGATTGGGGCGAGCCCACAAGTGTGCCCGTGAGTG
>JANREF010000018.1:3466-11454 GCA_030726195.1 Burkholderiaceae bacterium
AGTGTGCCCGTGAGTGCGCCGCCTCAGACGCCGCCGCAGCCATCTTTCCAGCCACAGCAGCCAAGCGGGGCGCAGATCAGCAAGTCTGTGGCTGGCCCAATGGCAAAAGGTGAAGATTTTGTACAAGTGGTCGGGCTGGCCAGTTGGCAGCACCCATTGGCCAACCGCCAGTTGCGTCTGCCTACTGCTGTGTTGGGCTACCACCTCAAGCGTGGCAAGCGTACAACCGTGGGCATGAGCGTGGGTATAGAGGGCGTCACCGTGAACGCACCGCGCTGGAGCACTGTGGGCGATATTGAGGCGGTGCTCTTGTCTAAAGCCGATTGGCTCATCGCCAAGCTGCAAGAAATGCAAGCCAGAGGCAAAGAGCTGGCCAGTGCGCACATACAGTGGGCCGATGGCGTGGTGTTGCCGGTGCTGGGGTGCAGCGTCTGTGTCAGCCTAGACCCGTCCCATCAGTTTGTGAAAAGTGGCCATGCCTTGCACACCTTGGCAGGGCATGATGTGCAGTGGCACGACAGTGGCGCATGGTCTGCCAATGGTGAGGTGCTGCCCGACGGCACGCCACTGCGCTTGTTTGTGGCCTTGCCCCAAGCCGCCACGGCCAACCAAATCCGCGACATCACGCAGGCCTGGCTCATGCGCTTGGCCACACAGGTGTTTACCCAGCGCCTAGACCGCTACGCCCACACCTTAAATGTGCGCTACACACAGCTCAAGCTGTCCAGCGCCAGCACGCGGTGGGGCAGTGCGACCAGCCAGGGCCATATTCGCCTCAACTGGCGCTTGGTACATGGCCCGTTGTCGGTGGTGGATTACGTGGTGGTGCATGAGTTGTCTCACCTGCGCGAGATGAACCACGGCCCCCAGTTCTGGGGTACGGTGGCCAGCGTCATGCCCGAATTTGAGCACCACCGCGACCACCTGAAAAGCCTGCAGCTGCCAGTGTGGTGAGTCCCAGGCTCAGGTGGCCTGCCACAGCCAAACGTCGTCTTGCTTGAAGCGGCGCAGCTTGCCCTCAAACCACAGCAGGTGCAAGTGCGCTACCGACTCGCCCATGGCAAACGTGGTTTGGTGCAAATCCAACGCGCGCTTGAACAGCACGGGCAGCACTTGCGCGGCATTGAGTGGGCGTTCACGGCAAGCCTGCAATACCTCGGCCAATCGGTCTTGATGGTGCGCCACCAACTGGTTGATGCGCTCGTGCAGGCCTTTGAAGGGTTTGCCGTGTGAGGGCAGTATCAGCACGCTATCGGGCAAGGCGCGCATGCGATCTAACGAATCTAAAAACAGCTGCAGCGGGTTGCTCTCGGGCTCGCTGGCGTACACGCTCACATTGGTCGAGATGCGCGGCAGCATCATGTCGCCGCCAATGAGTACGTCCAACTCGCTGCAATACAAGGCCATGTGTTCAGGCGCGTGGCCGTAGCCCACCATGCAGCGCCATTGGTGCGCGCCAATGCGCACCATCAAGCCGTCGAACAAGCGTGTGTGGGCTTTGGGCATGCGCGGCACCAGCGAGCCGTAGTAGTTTTCGCGCGCGCGAACCTTGGCCACATCGTCTGGGTTGTTCAGGCCGTGCATTGCAAAAAATGCTGCCGCATCGTTACCGCCAAAGCCCGTGCCACCAGCGCTGCCAATGTGGGCCATCGCAAAGTCCAAACCACTCATCCACAGCGGGCAGTCGTAGCTGGGGGTGGACCAATGGTCTACCAGCCAATGCGCCAAGCCCACGTGGTCGGGGTGCATGTGCGTAACCAATACGCGCAACACGGGCAAGCCCTCGAGCTCGTGGTCAAACAAATGCTGCCACTGCTCGCGTGAGCTGGGTGCGTCTATGCAGCAGTCGACAATGGTCCAGCCCTCGGTCATGTGGCCGTCAACTTCCAAGCGGTCGCGCAGCAGCCACAGGTTGATGTGGTTCAGTGCAAACGGTAGCGCCATGCGTATCCATTTGACGCCGGGGGCCACATCCAAGGCTTGCGTGGTGGTGGGCAAAGTCTCGCCCAAGGGGTAGTGCAACCGCGCTTCCGCTTCGTTCATGTGGTTTGCCTTAAGATGTGTCGCAATTGACGTTAACGTTAACGTCAATTTGATGTTTGCATTGTAAGTAGACCATTTCAGGATATATGTCGCCATGGCAGCGCTCACCTACACCATCAGCGATCTCGCTAAAGAGTTTGACCTCACCACCCGAGCCATCCGTTTCTACGAAGACATGGGGCTGATACAGCCCGAGCGCAGTGGTGCAGGTGCCCGAGTGCGCGTGTACACCGCGCGCGACCGCGCCCGGTTGAAGCTCACACTGCGTGCCAAGCGACTGGGCCTGAGCTTGTCCGAGGCCAAAGACATCATTGACATGTACGACAGCCCTCGCGACACGGCTGCGCAGTTGGAAAAGTTTTTGCAAATATTGGCCCACCACAAAGGGCAGCTGCAAGAGCAACTCACCGACTTGCAAGCCAACTTAGACGAGATCAAGGTGCACGAGAAGGAAGCCAAAGCCCTGTTGGTCAAGGCGAAACTGGCCGGCAAATAAATTCGGCATAATGGCAATTGACGTTTACGTAAACGTCAATCAAAATACCTGCCGTTATGACCGAACACACCACCAACGCCGAACCCTCCCCAACGCCCACGCAACGGGTGCAGGCCAGCTTGGCGCGCCAAGGCATGATGCGCGCTTGGGGCGTGCAGTTGGCCCGTGCCGACCTCGGTAGCTGTGAGCTCCACATGCCGTTTTCCGATGCGGTGAGCCAACAGCAAGGGTCTTTTCATGGCGGCGCCATGGGCGCACTGGCCGACATTGCCGGCGGCTATGCGGCCCTCACCATGGCCCCGCCCGAGTGCGAGGTCATGACGGCCGAATACAAAATCAACTTTCTAGCGGCCAAGTCTGGCGGCACCCTGCACGCCACAGGCACGGTGGTGCGTGCGGGCAAGCGTTTGCTGGTGGCGACGGCCGAAGTGGTGCATGTGGCAGACAACGGTGAGCGCACCGTTTGCGCCCTCATGCAGCAAACCTTGGTGCCCGTGCCCAAGCAGTACTAGCCTCAACCAAGCGCCTATTTCCCATATTCCCGACATTTTTGGAGACCAGCATGACCAACCTACCCGGACTGAATTTTTACTTGGGCGAAGACATCGATGCCTTGCGCGATGCCGTACGCGACTTTGCCCAGGCCGAGATTGCACCGCGCGCCGCTCAAATCGACCGCGATGACCAGTTCCCGATGGACACTTGGCAAAAAATGGGTGACTTGGGCCTGTTGGGCATGACGGTGCCCGAGGCCGATGGCGGCACGGGCATGGGCTATTTGGCGCACATGGTGGCCATGGAGGAAATCTCTCGCGCCAGCGCGTCTGTGGGCTTGAGCTACGGCGCGCACAGCAACTTGTGCGTGAACCAAATCAACCGCAATGGCAGTGCCGAGCAAAAGGCCAAGTACTTGCCCAAGCTCATGAGCGGCGAGCACGTGGGTGCTTTGGCCATGAGCGAGCCCGGTGCGGGCTCGGACGTGATCAGCATGAAGCTGCGCGCCGAAGACAAGGGCGGCTACTACGTGCTCAACGGCTCCAAAATGTGGATCACCAACGGCCCGGATGCCCACACGCTGGTGGTGTACGCGAAAACCGAACCCGAATTGGGTGCACGTGGCGTGACCGCATTTTTGATTGAAAAAGATATGAAGGGCTTCTCCGTGGCCCAAAAGCTGGACAAGCTGGGCATGCGCGGCAGCCACACGGGCGAGCTGGTGTTCAACAACGTGGAAGTGCCTGCCGAGAACATTCTGGGTGGCCTGAACAACGGCGCCAAGGTGCTGATGAGCGGCTTGGACTACGAGCGCGCTGTGCTCACAGGTGGCCCGCTGGGCATCATGCAATCGGTCATGGACAACGTGATCCCCTACATCCACGACCGCAAGCAGTTTGGCCAAAGCATTGGCGAGTTCCAGCTCATACAGGGCAAAGTGGCCGATATGTACACCGTGCTGCAAGCGGCGCGCTCGTTTGCCTACACTGTGGCCAAAAACCTAGACTCCTTGGGCTCGGAGCATGTGCGCCAAGTGCGCAAAGACTGCGCGTCTGTGATTTTGTGGACCGCCGAGAAGGCCACCTGGATGGCTGGCGAGGGCATACAAATTTTTGGTGGCAACGGCTACATCAACGAATACGATCTGGGCCGTTTGTGGCGTGATGCCAAGCTGTACGAAATTGGCGCGGGCACCAGCGAGATTCGCCGCATGCTCATCGGTCGTGAGTTGTTCTCTGAGACCTGCTGATAGGTGCT
The DNA here is from genome assembly GCA_030726195.1 of Burkholderiaceae bacterium. Lineage (GTDB taxonomy): Bacteria > Pseudomonadota > Gammaproteobacteria > Burkholderiales > Burkholderiaceae_C > RS62. The sequence continues at coordinate 7,758 of JANREF010000018.1, forward strand.
GATAGGTGCAGATGGGCTGTCCTGTCGTTTCATTGCGTGACGTGCCATTGCGCATGGCCCGGTTCAGTCGGGCTGTGCGGCGCACTGGCATGGCCTCGCTGTGTAAGAGATCTGAACCCTAGACGCGCGACAATGCCGGTATGACCAAATCTCTCTCTGACCTTTTTGACCACAACCGCCAATGGGCTGCAGACATGCAGGCCCAGTCGCCGGGCTTTTTTACGCGCCTGAAAAACCAACAAAAGCCCAAGTACATGTGGATTGGCTGCTCAGACAGCCGTGTTCCGGCCAACCAAATCACGGGCTTGGAGCCCGGTGAAATTTTCGTGCACCGCAACGTGGCCAACGTGGTCGTGCACTCTGACTTGAACGCGTTATCGACGCTGCAATTTGCGGTGGAGCGACTGAAAGTGCGCCATGTGATGGTGGTGGGCCACTACGGCTGCTCGGGCGTACAAGCCTCGTTAGAGCGCGCCCGCATTGGCTTGGCTGACAACTGGCTGCGTCACATTCAAGACGTGCGCGACCGTCACCAAGACTTGATTGAAGCGATAGACCCGCAATACCGTGGCGATGCACTGTGCGAGCTCAACGTCATCACGCAGGTGCTCAACGTATCGCAAACCACCGTCATGCAAGACGCGTGGCTGCGCGGTCAGGCTGTGACTGTGCACGGCTGGGTGTACGGTTTGAACGACGGATTGCTGCAAGACCTGCACATCACGGTAGACGGACCCGAGGCCCTAGAAACCACCTACCGACAAGCCGTGGCCAATGTGGCTGGCGTCACCAGGGGCTAGTCATGCCAAACAGCATCACCGCACAAAAGCTGGATTCCAGCACCGCGTTCAATATTGCCAACGCTTTGTTGGACGGGTTCAACCGCCACTACAACTTGTTCCGAGCCGAATCCGCGCGCGCCAAACACCGCTTTGAAACGCAAGACTGGGTGGGGCAGCAACGCGGCCAGCGTGAGCGCATTGAGTTTTACGACCTGCGCGTGCGCGAAGCGGTCACCCGGCTGGAGCGCGAGTTCAAGGCCAGTGAAAAGTCCCATGCGGTGTGGCAGCAAGTGAAATTGCATTTTGTGGGCTTGCTCATAGACCACCACCAGCCCGAGCTGGCCGAGTCGTTCTTCAACTCAGTCACCACCAAAATCCTGCACCGCAGCTACTTTCACAACAACTTTATTTTTGTGCGTCCGGCGGTCAGTACCGAGTACATCGACAACGTCAACCCCGCCAAGCCCACTTACCGCGTGTACTACCCCACGGCGCCCAGCATGCGCGACGACGTCAAGCGCATCGTCACCGACTTCGAGCTGCAGTGTCCGTGGGAGAACATCGAGCGTGACATCGACTGGTTGCAAACCGCCTTGTTGGCGCAGTTTGACCACTCGCGCCTGCGTCCAAACTTCCAGTTCCAAGTCTTATCGAGTTTGTTCTTTCGCAACAAAGGCGCTTACGTGGTGGGCAAGGTCATCAATGGTTTCCAAGAGGTGCCGTTTGCCCTGGCCATATTGCACAACGAGCAGGGGCGCTTGCATGTGGATGCGGCGCTGTTCTCGGAAGATGAGCTGCTCATGCTGTTCAGCTTTGCACGGGCCTACTTCATGGTGGACATGGAAATCCCGTCGGCGTACGTGCAGTTTTTGCGCAGCATGATGCCACGCAAGCCACGCACCGAGTTGTACAACGCCCTGGGGCTGGCCAAGCAAGGCAAAACACTGTTTTACCGTGACTTTTTGGCCCACCAGCGCCAAAGCACCGACCGCTTCCGCATTGCCCCCGGTATCAAAGGCATGGTTATGTTGGTGTTTGACCAGCCCAGCTTTCCCTTTGTGTTCAAGGTCATCAAAGACTATTACCCGCCGCAAAAAGACACCACGCGCGAGCAAATCAAGGGCAAGTACTTGTTGGTGAAGCAACACGACCGGGTGGGACGCATGGCCGATACCTTGGAGTACTCGGATGTGGCGTTCCCACTGTCGCGCTTTGAGCCTGAGCTGATTGAAGAGATCAAAAAGTTTGCACCCAGTCAGTTGGAAATATCCGACCGCAATGGCGACGGACAAATGGAAGTGGTGATCAAGCACGTGTACATCGAGCGGCGCATGATCCCGCTCAACATCTACTTGCAAGAGGCCTTTGATGTCTTGCAAACCAACGACCAAGACCAACGCGCCTGGGATCAGCTCAGCCAGGCTGTGGTGGAGTATGGCAACGCCATCAAGGATTTGGTCGCCGCCAACATCTTCCCTGGCGACATGTTGTGGAAAAACTTTGGCATCACGCGTCATGGCAAAGTGGTGTTCTACGATTACGACGAAATCGAATACATCACCGATTGCAACTTCAGGCGCGTGCCCGCGCCGCGCAACGAAGAGGACGAAATGTCCGGCGAGATTTGGTACACCGTGGGGCCTAAAGATGTATTTCCGGAGACCTTCACACCGTTTTTGTTGGGCAACCCCAAAGTGCGCACGGTGTTCATGAAGCACCATGCTGATCTGCTGGAAGCCGATTTTTGGCAAGAGCACCAAGCCCGCATCAAAGCCGGTCACGTGCACGACGTCTTCCCTTACGAGCCAGCCAGTCAGTTGCGCCACATGGTGGGCCAGGCCAGCGCCATGTCGCCGGGTGGCCAGCCCTAGCGCTAGTTCATACAACGCAACCCGGCACAACTTCACTCAAACCAACGCAACTACAACAACCACAACGACTGCAACGACTACATCGACTACGGCGGCTGATCAATCACCGCACGGTCACCACCCCACACACGCAACAGGAGCCCCGTCATGTCTCATCAAGACCCTATCGTTATCGTCAGCGCCGCGCGCACACCCATGGGTGCCTTTCAAGGCGACTTTTCGCCATTGGCTGCGCACGACCTTGGCGGCGTGGCCATTGCCGAGGCGGTCAAGCGTGCCGGCATAGACCCGGCCACCGTGGGCGAGTTGTTGTTTGGCAACTGTTTGATGGCGGGCCAAGGTCAAGCGCCTGCACGCCAGGCCGCGCTCAAAGGCGGATTGCCGCTGTCGACTGGCGCGGTCACCATGTCCAAAATGTGTGGCTCTGGCATGAAGGCCACCATGTTGGCACACGACATGTTGTTGGCAGGTTCGGCCGAGGTGATGATCGCTGGCGGTATGGAAAGCATGACCAACGCACCGTACCTGTTGCAAAAAGGTCGTGGTGGCTACCGCATGGGCCACGACAAAATTTACGACCACATGATGCTCGACGGCTTAGAAGACGCCTACGAAGCGGGCCGCTCTATGGGCACATTTGGCGAAGACTGTGCGGCCAAGTACAACTTCACGCGCGAGGCGCAAGACGCCTTTGCCATAGAGTCGGTCCAGCGTGCACAAGCCGCCAGCACCAACGGCGCGTTTGCGAGTGAAATCGTGCCTGTGACCGTGAAAGATCGCAAAGGTGAGCGTGTGGTCAGTGTGGACCAAGGCCCTGCCAGTATCAACGTGGACAAAATTCCAACGCTGCGCACCGCGTTCAAAAAAGACGGCGGCACCATCACGGCAGCCAGTTCATCGTCTATCAACGATGGCGCAGCTGCTTTGGTACTCATGCGTGAAAGCCATGCCAAGCAAGTGGGTGCCAAGCCCTTGGCGCGCATCGTCGGCCACGCCACACACGCCCAAGCGCCCAACTGGTTCACCACTGCCCCTGTGTTTGCC
>JANREF010000019.1 GCA_030726195.1 Burkholderiaceae bacterium
CCTACGGTGTGAGCGGCCAACGCCTCACAGGCCACGCCCTCATTGAAGGCAAGCGCCGTGGTGCCAAGCGCGTGTGCGTGACCATGTGTATTGGTGGCGGCATGGGTGCTGCAGGCGTGTTTGAAGTTCTGTAAGCAAGCTGCCCGTGTGCGTGCAGCCCTATTGGTGGCCGCACCCGCACCGGCTTTTGCATTCACCTCATAGGTTGGCGATTTATGGCTTTGCGCGACACGCTTGATTTTTTGCTCTACGACTGGCTGCACGCCGAGCAGCTCACAGAGCTGCCTCGGTTTGCTGATCACAGCCGCGACACCTTTGATGCCGTGCTGGATACCTGCGAGCGCTTGGCCCGCGAGAAGTTTGCGCCATTCAACCGTTTGGTCGATACGCAAGAGCCACACTTTGATGGCGAGCGCGTGCACCTGCCACAGGCCACGCACGACGCCAACAAAGCCTATGGCGAGTCGGGCATGCTGGCCGCTACGCAGGACTACGACTGGGGCGGTATGCAGCTGCCCCATACGGTGGACTTTGCCGCCAATTCATTTTTTGCTGCGGCGTCGGTGAGCATGGGCAGTGGCTTGCTCACGGTGGGCAATGCCAATTTGCTCATGGCGCACGGCACGCCCACGCAAAAAGAGGTGTTTGCGCGCCAAGCATTCAGCGGGCGCTTCAGCGGCACCATGTGCTTGTCCGAGCCGCAAGCCGGCTCCAGCCTGAGCGACATCATCACGCGCGCCGTACCCGATGCGGCTGAGACCAACCCATCAAGCGATCCACTCAAAGACCCAATCAAGGATGCACTCAAGGATCCGTTAGGCCCGCGCTTTCGCTTGTTTGGCAACAAGATGTGGATTTCCAGCGGCGAGCACGAACTGAGCGACAACATCATTCATTTGGTGCTGGCCAAAATTCCGGATGCCAATGGCCAACTGGTACCCGGCACGCGCGGCATATCGCTGTTCATCGTGCCCAAGCACTTGGTGGACAGCCAGGGCGAACTCACGGGCCAGCGCAACGACGTGGCCTTGGCAGGCCTAAACCACAAATGTGGCTGGCGTGGCACCACCAACACTTTGCTGAACTTTGGCGAGGGCAAGTACCCCGTGGACGGGCGCGCGGGCGCCATAGGCTACTTGGTGGGCAAGCCCGGCGAGGGCTTGAAGTGCATGATGCACATGATGAATGAAGCCCGCATTGGCATAGGCATGGCCGCCACCATGCTGGGCTTTGCAGGCTATGAAGCCAGCCTGGCCTACGCCAAAGACCGCAGCCAAGGCCGCCACATCGACGGCGCGGCCAAAGACCCCAGCACACCACCGGTGGCCATCATTGAACATGCCGACGTCAAGCGCATGTTGCTGGCCCAGAAAAGCTACAGCGAGGGCGCATTGGCCTTGGCGCTGTACTGCGCCCGCTTGGTGGACACACTCAAAACCAGCGCGCCCGACAGCACCGAAGCGCAGCACGCGCACGAGTTGCTGGAGGTGCTCACGCCAATTGTGAAAAGCTGGCCCAGCGAATGGTGCTTGGAGGCCAACTCCTTGGCCATACAAATACACGGGGGTTACGGCTATACCCGCGACTTCCCGGTCGAGCAATACTGGCGCGACAACCGCCTGAACATGATTCATGAAGGCACGCACGGCGTGCAGGCCATGGATTTGTTGGGGCGCAAAGTCATCATGAACAAAGGCCAAGCCTTGGGCTTGTTACTGTCTCGCATGCACAGCACGGCGCAAGCCGCAGGCGAGGTAGACGCGCTACGCGATTACGCCCAGCAGCTGCAAGCGCAAGCCCAGCACGTGGCCTTGGCCACGCAAGCTATTTGGACCTTCGACGGCCCGCCCAAAGCGCGCGAGGCCTTGGCCAACGCCGTGCCCTACATGCAGGCTTTTGGTCATGTCGTACTGGCTTGGATATGGCTGGATGTGGCGCTGTGTGTGCAACGCAGCGGTGCGGCGCAGTCCATGGCCAACACCGGTCGCATGGCCGCGTGTGCCTACTTTTTCCGCTACGAGTTGCCCAAGGTGGGCGCGTGGTTGGCCGTGGCCCAGCGCCGCGATCCCACCTGTGCCGACGTGCCTGTGGATGCGTTTTAAGCGCGCAAGCAACAAGCCCAATAAGCACCCCTCTTTTTTTTGATTGTTTAGAGCACCGCACATGATTCAACACATTGTCGTTTGGCACTTCAAAGACCAAACCGAGACGGGCAGCAAGGCCCAGAACTTGCAACAAGCGGTGGCTTTGCTCAAAAGCTGCGCCCACTTGGTGGACGGCACCATGACGTTTGACGTGGCGTTGGGCGCAGACAACGCCGCATGCACGGCAGACTTGGTGCTCAACAGCGCATTTGCCTCACAGGCCGCCTTGGACGCCTACCAAGTACACCCCGACCATGAAGCGGTCAAAGCGTTTATGAAGCAGGCTGTGGCCTCGCGTGAATGCATGGACTACAGCGTGTAATCAGCTGTTTGGCGCGGCACGACGTTCGACACGACACACCTTTCAACGCGAGCGCTTCAAACTGCACATCCCCAACACTATCAATCCATCAATCGATCAATCTATCAACAGGAGACACCCGCATGGCACGCACGATTCAACAGTTGTTCAACCTTGAAGGCAAAACCGCCCTCATCACCGGCGGCTCACGCGGCTTGGGCCTACAAATGGCCGAGTCTTTGGGTGAAGCCGGCGCCAAGGTGATGATTACCGCGCGCAAAAGCGCCGAGCTGGAAGAGGGCGTGGCGCACCTGAAGTCGCGCGGCATTGACGCGCATTGGGTAGCAGGCGACTGTGCCGACCCCGCTGGCATTGCCCATGTGGTGGACACCACCTTGGCGCAGCTGGGCAGCGTGGATATTTTGGTCAACAACGCCGGTGCTGCTTGGGGCGCGCCCGCCGAAGATCACCCGCTTGAAGCGTGGGACAAGGTGATGAACCTGAACGTGCGCGGCTACTTTTTGCTCAGCCAGTTGGTGGCCAAGAAGTGCATGATTGCGCGCCAATCTGGGCGCATCATCAACATCGCGTCTATTGCTGGCTTGGGCGGCAACCCCGTCGATATGAAGACCATTGCCTACAACACCTCCAAAGGTGCGGTGATCAACTTCACCCGCGCCTTGGCAGGCGAGTGGGGCCAGTACGGCATCACCGTCAACGCAATTTGCCCTGGATTTTTCCCCAGCAAAATGACCAAAGGCACGCTAGAGGCCATGGGTGAAGACCGCTTGAAGGCCAGCGCACCGCTCAAGCGCTTGGGTGATGACGAAGACCTGAAAGGCTTGTGCTTGCTGTACGCCAGCGATGCGGGCAAGCACATCAGTGGCCAATGGCTGGCCGTCGACGGTGGCGTGAGCGCTTTGGTGGGCGGTTGATGGAATTCTCTGTTCGCATTCCCTTTGTCGAGCTGTTGGGGTTTGAGCTGCTGGACATGGCCGATGGCCAGGCCCGGATTGCGTACAACCCCGCGCCCGAGCACCTGAACTCTTTCGACGTCACCCACGGCGGCGCGAGCATGACCTTGATGGACGTGGCCATGGCGCACGCTGCGCGCAGCGTAGAGCCCGACATGGGCTGCGTGACCATTGAGATGAAAACCAGTTTCATGCAGCCCGCGATTGGCCCGCTAGAAGCGGTGGCCACGCTGCTGCACCGTACTGCCACCATGGCGTTCACAGAAGCCAAGGTGTACGACGCCAAGGGCCGCCTGTGCGTGCACGCCAGCGGCACGTTTAAATTCATCCCGCGCTTGGCCACGGCCAAGGGCAGGGTCCATAACCTCAACAAGTCTTAAGCGGGCGCATTGCTCGCTTCAGTTGTCCCTCATTTTTCTGGAGTCACCACCATGCCAAGCAATCTACAAATCGTTCTAAAAAGCCGCCCACAAGGCGAGCCCACGGTTGACAACTTCGAGCTCAAAACCTCGCAAACACCCGAACTCCAAGACGGGCAAGTGTTGGTGAAACACCAGTTCTTAAGCCTTGACCCCTACATGCGCGGGCGCATGAACGACGGTAAAAGCTACGCACAGCCACAGCCCCTGGATGAGGTGATGATTGGTGGCACCGTGGGCGTGGTGCAAGACAGTGCACACCCCAAGTTCGCTCCTGGCGACGCCGTGGTGGGCATGGGTGGCTGGCAAACCTACAGCGTGGTGGACGGTAATGCGCCTGGCATGCTGCGTAAAGTGAGCACAGAGCACATTCCACTGAGCGCCTACCTCGGCCCTGTGGGCATGCCCGGCGTGACCGCTTGGGTGGGCCTTACCCAAATTTGTGAGCCCAAAGCTGGTGAGACCGTGGTGGTCAGCGCGGCCAGTGGCGCCGTGGGTACAGCCGTGGGCCAGCTGGCCAAAGCACGTGGCTGCCGCGTGGTGGGTATTGCCGGCGGCCCAGACAAATGCAACTTTGTTGTCAACGAAGCGGGGTTTGACGCTTGTGTGGACTACAAGGCGCACCCCGATGCCAAGTCCTTGTACCGCGCCATCAAAGAAGCCACGCCCGACGGTGTGGACTGCTACTTTGAGAACGTGGGCGGTGCCATCATGGAGGCCGTATTGCTGCGAACCAATGCCTTTGCGCGCATTGCAGTGTGCGGCATGATTGCTGGCTACAACGGTGAGCCCTTGCCGCTGCAAAATCCATCATTGATTTTGGTGAACCGCCTGAAAATTCAAGGCTTCATCGTGAGCGAGCACATGGACTTGTGGCCACAGGCCTTGCAAGAGCTAGGCACCATGGTGGCCACGGGCAAACTCAAGTACCGCGAGACCGTGGCCCAAGGCTTGGCCGCAGCGCCCGAGGCGTTTTTGGGCTTGCTCAAAGGCAAAAACTTTGGCAAGCAGCTGGTCAAAATCGCCGACTGATCGTGCGCGCGGGCGTCATGCCGCTCACGCACGGGTGTCACGCAAACGCGGCATGCCTGCGCACAGCCCACTTCATTGAACCGTTCACGCGGCGCGCCTCTTCAGGGGCGCTGCCCGCGATCTGCAACCTGCGACACACGACAGCACACACGGATAGAGGACCACAACATGCACAGTTTCAAAGGTAAAACAGCGGTACTGACGGGCGCCGGGTCGGGCTTTGGCCTGGAGTGCGCACGCATTGGTGCGTCTCAGGGCATGAACCTGGTCTTGCTAGACGTGCAGGCCGATGCCTTGGCTGCAGCCCAAGCCGAGCTCACGCCCGTGGTGGCCAACCACGGTGCTCAAATTTTGAGCCGCGTCATGGACGTGTCCAACGAGGCCGCCATGACGCAAATGGCCGCCGATGTGCACGCACAGTTTGGCGCGCCGCACTTTGTGTTCAACAACGCCGGTGTGGGTGCTGGTGGTTTGCTGTGGGAAAACACCACGGCCGATTGGCAGTGGGTGTTGGGTGTGAACCTGTGGGGCGTGGTGCACGGCGTGCGCTTGTTCACGCCCATGATGCTGGAAGCCGCGCGTCGCGACCCCAGTTACCAAGGTCACATTGTGAATACCGCCTCTATGGCCGGTTTGCTCACAGCACCCAACATGGGTATTTACAACGTGTCCAAGCATGCCGTGGTGGCACTGACTGAAACCTTGTACCAAGATTTGCGCTTGGTCACAGACCAAATCAGCGCCAGCGTGTTGTGCCCATATTTTGTGCCCACGGGTATCAGCCAAAGTCACCGCAACAGGCCGGATGCGCTCTCAGCCGCCAAGCCCACCGCCAGCCAACTCATTGGTCAGGCCATGTCGGATAAGGCGGTCAGCTCTGGCAAGGTGAGTGCGGCGCAGGTGGCGCAAAAGGTGTTTGATGCCGTGCGCGACGACCAGTTCTACATTTACAGCCACCCGCAGGCATTGGCGACTGTAGAGGCCCGCTTCAAGGCCTTGGTTGCCGGCGAGCAGCCGCCAGACCCATTCGAATTGCGCCCCCAGGTGGGCGAACAACTGCGCGCAGCCCTGCGCGATGGGGTTTAAAGGCCAGCCTTTAGCCTTTAGCGTTTGGCCAGGTGGTTTGGATGTAGACAGGGTGTTACTTGATGCGGTATCGGCCTATTGATTAGCAGTCCTAGCGCCTCAGCCTTAGCATTTCACCTGTAGTGCCGCCATGCCCTCAGGTGGCAGTGCGTGAGCCCTACCCGATGATCGCGAGCTACCTGCTATCCCGCTTGCGGTCTGGCGGCGTGCGGTGCGGCAGCCCTAGGGTTGGGTGTGAGGCATAGATTTTCGATGGCGCTGCCTTTGCCGCTCATGGCTTGGCAGTATTGGTAAGGTGTCACGCACTGCAGGTATTTGCGCGACAAGTCGTGTGCCAGCTCTGGGCTGGAGACTGTGGCAGGCGCTGCCGCACCGACGTATTGGTAGCACTCCAGATGCTTGTCGGCAATGGCGGTTCGGCAGGTTTGCGTGGCCATGCCCAGCGACTTGGCGGCTGCACTGCAGGTGTCCACGATAGAGCCGTTCCACAGCGTGAAAAACTCCCACTTGGGTATGGGTTTGGCGTCTACGGTGTCTAGAGAGTAGACCTGGTGTTCATTGATCTGCATGCGCCCAACCACCCACACGTAGGCGGCTATCAGGGTGATGGCCACCACGGCGGTGTACAAAGAGCGGGCAAGATTGGACTGTGTTCGCATGCGTTGATCGCGGGCTGGTGTGAGCGTTAACAAAGCGCGGGAAAAATGCGCAAGAAAAGCGCAAAAGAAACCGCGCCTTAGAGACTATTTTAGTACTACTTAAAGCCTTTGTATATTATTTAAGTAGTAATTAATAATGCACTGCGCTTATTCGCCGCGTGCCCGTATGGCACACTCACGCTTTGCGTGCGCTTCGGCGCTTTGTTCCCTTTACAAGACCCCATGACGGGGCAGCCATCTCACCCTATGACCGATATCGCAGCCCAGTTGGCGCATGAAATTCGTATTCGCCCCGCACAAGCGCAAGCAGCCATAGACTTGTTGGACGGCGGGGCCACTGTTCCGTTTATTGCACGCTACCGAAAAGAGGTCACGGACGGCTTGGACGACATTCAACTGCGCGAGTTGGAAGCGCGCTTGGCCTACCTGCGCGAGTTGATAGACCGCCGGGGCGTGGTACTCAAGAGCATTGAAGAGCAGGGCAAGCTCACGCCCGCGTTGGCAGCTGCCATTGCGGCGGCCGCCACCAAACAAGCGTTGGAGGACTTGTATTTGCCCTTCAAGCCCAAGCGCCGTACCAAGGGACAAATTGCCAAAGAGTTTGGTATCGAGCCGCTTGCCGACCGCTTATTGGCCGACCCCACGCTAGACCCGCAGGTACAGGCCGAGGACTTTGTGCGTGCGGACAAGGGCGAGGCTGGGGAAGACTTCACCAGCATTGCAGCCGTGTTGGATGGTGTGCGCGACATATTGAGCGAGCGCTGGGCGGAGGACGCCGCGTTGGTGCAGCGCACCCGCGAGTGGCTGTGGGAGCAGGGCTTGTTTCAGAGCAAGTTGGCCAGCGGCCAAGACGAAAACAGCGCCGATGTGGTGAAGTTTAGGGACTACTTTGACTACGAGGAGCCCATTGGCCGCGTGCCGTCGCACCGCGCCTTGGCCGTGTTTCGTGGGCGCGGTTTGAACATTTTGGACGCCAAGCTGGTCATGCCAGAAGACCTGTCTGCCGCGGATGCACCCGCTGGGACACCCAAACCACCCAGCTTGGCCGAGGGCATGATTGCGCAGGCCATAGGCTGGCGTCACGCCGGCCGCGCCAGCGACGACTTGCTGCGCAAATGTGTGGCTTGGACCTGGCGCGTGAAGCTGAGCCTATCGGTGGAGCGCGACTTGTTCACGCGCCTGCGCGAGTCGGCCGAGCAAGTGGCGATTAAGATTTTTGGCGACAACATGCGCGACTTGTTGTTGGCCGCGCCTGCTGGCAACAAGCCCGTGATGGGCCTGGACCCCGGCATTCGCACAGGCGTGAAAGTCGCTGTGGTGGACAGCACAGGCAAACTCGTAGACACCGCCACCGTATACCCGCATGAGCCCAGGCGCGACTGGGATGGCGCGCTGCACACGTTGGCCCAACTGTGCGTCAAGCACAAGGTGGCACTCATTGCCATTGGCAACGGTACCGCCAGCCGCGAGACCGACAAGCTCGCTGGCGATCTGATCAAACTGGTGGCCAAGCACGACGCGGGCGCTGCGCCGCAAAAGCTGGTGGTGAGCGAGTCGGGTGCATCGGTGTACAGCGCCAGCGAATTTGCCAGCCAAGAAATGCCCGATGTTGATGTGACGCTGCGCGGTGCCGCCAGTATTGCTAGGCGGGTGCAAGATCCGCTGGCCGAGTTGGTGAAAATTGACCCCAAGTCCATAGGCGTGGGCCAATACCAGCACGATGTGAACCAAAGCGACTTGGCCAAGCAGCTGGACGCTGTGGTGGAGGACTGCGTGAACGCCGTGGGCGTGGACTTGAACACGGCCAGCGTGCCGCTGCTCTCACGCGTGTCGGGCTTGTCCAGCACCGTGGCCAAAGCCGTGGTGCGCTGGCGCGATGGCAATGGCGCGTTTCGCAACCGCAAACAACTCATGGACGTCGCCGGCCTTGGTGCCAAGACCTTTGAGCAAAGCGCGGGCTTTTTGCGCATACGTGGTGGCGACAACCCACTGGACATGACCGGCGTTCACCCCGAAACCTATGATGTGGTCGAGCGCATCATGGCCCACGCCAACAAGCCTATCGAAGCGCTGATGGGCAAGCCCGAGTTGCTCAAGTCCTTGCCCGTCAAGACCTTTGTGACGCCGCAGTTTGGCGATGTGACTGTGAGCGACATTTTGCAAGAGCTGGAAAAGCCCGGGCGTGATCCGCGCCCAGACTTTGCGGTGGCGCGCTTCAACGACGGCGTGGAAGACATCAAAGACCTGCGCGAGGGCATGGTGCTGGAGGGCACGGTGAGCAACGTGGCAGCATTTGGCGCGTTTGTAGACATTGGCGTGCACCAAGACGGATTGGTCCATGTGAGCCAACTGAGCAACCGTTTTGTGAGCGCGGCCCACGAGGTTGTGAAAACCGGCGACATTGTCAAAGTGCGTGTGGTGGAAGTGGATGCAGCGCGCAAACGCATCAGCCTCACCATGAAGCTAGACACGCCTGTGACCGCCAAACGCGATGCGCCGCGTGACAATAAATTTGAGCACGCAGGCCGTGGCCAACGTTACAACAACGCGTCTGCTCCAGCCAAGCCATCGATGGGCAACGCGGCAGGCCACTCCGCTATGGCGCAAGCCTTTGCCAAGCTCAAGTCCAACTGATGGACCTGAACCGAACTGAACTGAATTTCAACCTCAACCTCCGCCTCAACCTCCGGCTCAACCTGACTCTGAACCTGCGCCCAAGGCCCACGTTATGACGCACATCGACACCTACCACCCCAACGCCCAGCGCTACAACGAGCAAGCCATGCACTACCGCCGCTGTGGCAACAGTGGCCTGCGCCTGCCCGCCATCACCTTGGGCCTGTGGCACAACTTTGGCGACGCCACACCCATGCAAACCCAGCGCGACATGTTGCGCACCGCGTTTGACTTGGGCATCACGCACTTTGACTTGGCCAACAACTATGGCCCGCCTGCAGGCAGCGCCGAGATCAACTTTGGCGAACACCTGCGCCGCGACTTCAAGCCCTACCGGGATGAACTCATCATCTCCAGCAAAGCGGGTTGGGACATGTGGCCAGGCCCCTATGGCCAAGGGGGTGGTTCGCGTAAATACGTGCTGGCCAGCCTAGACCAAAGCCTCAAGCGTATGGGCTTGGACTACGTGGACATTTTTTACTCCCACCGCTTCGACCCCGACACGCCGTTGGAAGAAACCATGGGCGCTTTGGCCAGTGCGGTCAAGCAAGGCAAGGCCTTGTATGTGGGTTTGTCCAGCTACTCGGCCGCCAAAACCGCGCAAGCCGCGCAGCTCCTGCGCGGCATGGGCGTGACCCCGCTCATTCACCAGCCGTCCTACAGCATGCTCAACCGCTGGGTGGAGGGCGACTTGCTCGACACCTTGGGTCATGAGGGCATGGGCTGTATTGCCTTTAGCCCCTTGGCGCAGGGCTTGCTGACCAACAAATACTTGAACGGCGTGCCGCAAGACGCGCGCATCAACCGCCCTGGCGGCAGCTCATTCAAGGCAGAGCACCTGAGCGCGCAGAACATGGCGCGCATCAAAGCGCTGCACGACATGGCACAAGGCCGTGGTCAAAGCCTGGCACAAATGGCTGTGGCGTGGGTGCTGCGCCAAGAGCGCGTGACGTCGGCACTCATTGGCGCGAGTCGCCCAGAGCAAATCACCGAGCTGGTGGGTGCCTTGGCCAAGCCTAGCTTCACCGCCGATGAGTTGGCTGCCATCGACCAGTACGCGGTCGAGGGTGACATCAATTTGTGGCACAAACCCTCCACCGATCAACGCCCATGAGCGCTAACAGCTTGCAGGCATTGGCCATTTACGCCGGGCCTAAAGCCCGCGCGTTGTTGCAAAGCGAAGGGCTACAGCCCCAGCACGTGGCCGCTATTCCTGCTGCGGCGGGTGGCCCCAAGGGCTTGATGCTCACGCGCTTGGACCAGTATTTGTTTGGTGAGTGGTTGCCCCAGTCCAGCCAGCCTGTGGACTTGGTGGGTGCGTCGATTGGTGCGTGGCGTATGGCCACGGCCTGCATGCCCAACAGCTTGGCGGGCATGCAACGCCTAGAGCACGACTACGTAAGACAGCGCTATGAGATACCACCGGGCAAACGCATGCCCAGCTCCAGCAGTGTGAGCGCGGCGTTTGCCAACAGCTTGCACCAGTTTTACGACGGCCATGTGGCCCAGCTGCTGGCGCATCCGCGCTACAGGCTTCACGTCATCACCAGCCGAGGCCAGCACATCTTGCACAAGCAAGGCACGTGGCGCACCCCGTTGGGTTATGCCGGGGCCTTCATGGCCAATGCGGTGTCTAGACGCGCACTGGGCGCGTGGCTGGAGCGTGTGGTGTTTTCCACTGCGCAAGCCAACGGTGACCTGGCAGCGCTGCCATTTGCCACCGACGACTTGGCCACGCAACACTGCGCGCTCAATGCCAACAACTTCTACCAGGCCTTACAAGCGAGCTGCTCTATCCCGTTTGCGCTGGACGCTGTGCACAACATTCCCGGCGCGCCCAGTGGCGCTTACTGGGACGGCGGCATCACCGACTACCACTTGCACATGCAATATCAGGTTGCACCCCGGCAAGTGGTGTTGTACCCGCACTTCCAGCAAGCCGTGGTACCAGGCTGGCTGGACAAGCAACTGCGCAGCAGGCACAAGCCCACCAGCGCACTGGACCACATGGTGGTCATTGCGCCCAAGCCCGATTGGGTGCGCGGTCTACCCAACGCCAAACTGCCAGACCGCCACGACTTCATGACCTACCGCGACGACTTTGAAGGCCGCGTACGCGTGTGGCAACAAGCCGTGGACGAAAGCCAACGCTTGGT
>JANREF010000020.1:0-694 GCA_030726195.1 Burkholderiaceae bacterium
AGGGTTTGGGTGGCTACGGCCGTGACGTGCTCGGGGTTGAAGCCGCGCAGGCGCTCGCCAAAACGCGCCAAGCAGGCCCACCCCCTGGCCATGGCCTCGTCGCTGAGCGCTTTGTGTGCATTCAAGTCGGCGCCCAAGCGCACGGTCTCCTTGAGGTAGTCCACGCGCTCAATGTGCCCGTCCACGCATTTGGCGATCTCCAAGCGAAAGCTGTTCGAGCCAATGTCTATGGCTGCCAATAAATCGCCGTTTTTCATAGGTGTGCAGGGGAGTTTGGGCGTGGCCCATGGGGAAAGACGACAAAGGTATTATTCAATTGTGACAATTTTGTGACATTACACTCTCGGGGTGGCGTTGCATGTTTGAACGCAACTGAAAAAGGCGTATCTGGGGGTTTGTTAGGTTGGATTTGAAGATTGTCACAAAACGGTCACAAACAACTTCTACAGTCCGTCTTGTGTTGTTTCTAACACGCATTTATTTGAGGTGATCCACATGAAGATGACGTTTTCCAAGTCCCTGTTGGGCGCGCTGATCGGTTCTGTCGTAGCTGTATCCGCCTTCGCACAAGACGTAACCGGTGCGGGTGCATCGTTCCCAGCTCCCATTTACGCCAAGTGGGCCGAAGCCTACAAGGCTGCCACTGGCAAAGCCGTGAATTACCAGTCGATTGGTTCTTCCGGCGGTATCAAGC
>JANREF010000020.1:704-3433 GCA_030726195.1 Burkholderiaceae bacterium
GTGGCTGCCGGCGGCATGGTTCAGTTCCCAGCCGTCATGGGTGGCGTGGTTGCAATTTACAACCTGGAAGGTATTCCATCAGGCACCTTGAAGCTGGACGGCCCAACAATGGCCGACATGTTCATGGGCAACATCACCAAGTGGGACGACGCCAAGATCGCCGCTTTGAACCCAGGTGTGAAGCTGCCAAGCCAGTACATCACCGTGTCACACCGCGCTGACGGCTCTGGTACGACCGCTGTGTTCACCGGCTACTTGGCTGGCGTGTCTAAAGCGTTCGCCGACAAGGTGGGTGCTGGTAAAGCTGTGAAGTGGCCTGCAGACGCGTCTGTTGGCGGCAAGGGCAACGCCGGCGTCGCAGCCAACGTTGAAAAAATCAAAGGCTCTATTGGCTACGTGGAATACGCTTACGCAAAATCCAACAAGTTGCCTGTGGCGTTGTTGAAGAATGCTGACGGCAAGTTCGTGGCGCCAAGCGGTGAGAACTTCGCTGCTGCCGCCGCGGGTGCAGATTGGGCGAAAGCACCAGGCATGGCGTTGTCATTGAACAGCCAGCCAGGCGCAAACAGCTGGCCTATCACGACAGCCTCGTTCATCTTGATGTACAAAGACCCCGCTGACGTGAAGAAGTCAAACGAAGCCTTGGCTTTCTTCGACTGGGCATTCAAGAACGGTGGCAAATTGGCCGACGAGTTGGACTACGTAGCAATGCCTGCTGCGTCAACAGACTACATCCGTAAGTCTGTGTGGAGCGAAATCAAGAAGTAATTTACTTCTTGTAGCGAAGCGGGCACTCAAGAGTGCCCCTTCGTTTTTGAATCGGTTGCAGCACCAAAGGTGTCTTTGGTGCTGCATTAACTGTGAGTTGTGTTGAATGACAAGAATATCTGCAAGCGCTAATGATCATTTGAGCTCTGCGTCGTCGTTGACCGAAGAGGCGCGCATGGACATCGTCAGGCGCCAGCGCTGGCAAGACTTTATCTTTCACAAAATGACAATGCTGTTTGCCTTAACAGTATTGCTGGCCTTGGTGGGCATCATCGTTTCGCTCACCATGAAGGCATGGCCCGCGTTGGAGGTCTTTGGCTTTGGATTCTTTACCAAAGTGGAGTGGGACATCGTCAACGACGATTTTGGTGCGGCGATTGCTATCTTCGGCACCATTGTGTCGGCCACCATTGCACTGGTCATCGCGGTACCGCTGAGTTTTGGCATCGCCTTGTTCCTCACTGAAACATGCCCCACCTGGCTGCGCCGCCCTTTGGGCGTGTGCGTTGAGTTGCTCGCCGGTGTGCCATCGATCATTTACGGCATGTTCGGTTTGTTTATTTTTGCGCCGCTGTTTGCGGACTACGGTCAGCCCCTGCTGGCCGATACTTTTGGCATGATTCCCGTGTTTGGCCGCTTGTTCTCGGGCGCGCAAATTGGCTTGGGCGTGCTCACCGCTGGTCTGATTTTGGCGGTCATGATTTTGCCTTTCATTGCCTCCGTGATGCGCGACGTGTTTGCCATCGTCCCACCCGTCTTGAAAGAGTCTGCCTACGGCATTGGCTGCACCACTTGGGAGGTGGTCACGCGCATCGTGTTGCCCTACACCCGCGCTGGTGTGATTGGCGGCATCATGCTTGGCTTGGGGCGCGCTTTGGGTGAAACCATGGCGGTGACCTTCGTCATCGGTAACGCCCACAAATTGAGCGGCTCATTATTCGGCCTAGGCAACTCCATTGCCTCTACATTGGCCAACGAATTCGCCGAAGCCGACAGCGAGCTGCATGTGGCCTCGCTGTTTGCCTTGGGATTGGTGTTGTTCATGATCACGTTCGCCGTGCTGGCTGCTGCCAAGTACATGTTGAGCCGTATGGAAAAAGCACAAGGGAGCAAGACGTGACTGAGAACCGCATGGATTCGGCGATTTACGCCAAACGCCGCCGATCCAACTCGTTGGGACTGACACTGTCTATGGCCGCCATGGCCATTGGCTTGGTGGCGCTGTTTTGGATTTTGGGTGTGTTGCTCTACAAGGGCGTGGGTGCCATCAATTGGTCCATGTTTGTAGAGTCCACACCCGCACCGGGCAGTCCCGGTGGTTTGGCCAACGCCATTGTGGGCAGTGTGTTGATGGTGGCGGTGTGCACGCTCATCAGCACGCCTATTGGTATTTTGGCGGGCATTTACCTGAGCGAATACGGCAGCGACAGCAAGTTTGCAGCCGTGACGCGCTTTGTGACCGACATCATGTTGTCTGCACCCAGTATCGTGATTGGCTTGTTCGTGTATGCGCTGGTGGTTGCGCCCATGGGTAACTTTTCTGGCTGGGCAGGTTCGGTTGCGCTGGGGCTTATTGCACTGCCGGTGGTGGTGCGCACCACAGAAAACATGCTGCGTTTGGTGCCTGCACCGCTGCGTGAGGCGGCTGCTGCTTTGGGTGCACCCAAGTGGAAGGTGTCTACGGCGGTGGTGTTGCGAGCCTCCAGCAGCGGCGTGGTGACTGGCATTTTGTTGGCCATTGCCCGCGTGAGCGGCGAGACTGCACCGCTGTTGTTCACGGCGCTGAGCAACCAGTTCATGAGTACCGATATGAGCACGCCGGTGGCGAGTTTGCCTGTGGTGATTTACCAGTTTGCCATGAGCCCCTACGACGACTGGGTCTCCCTGGCGTGGGGCGGCGCATTGTTGATCACGGCCACCGTGCTGACCATCAACATCATTGCCCGCGTGTTGTTTAGAGA
>JANREF010000020.1:3533-11392 GCA_030726195.1 Burkholderiaceae bacterium
GCCTACCTTGCCAAGCCGATTGGCATACAGAAAGCTAAAGTTATGACACCTGTTGATACCGCACCCGTTACGCCAGAAAAGATGGCGCTTGAGATCAAAAACCTCAACTTCTTCTACGGCAACTTTCAGGGTTTGAAAGACATTAACCTAGGCATCGCCGAGAAGAAGGTGACCGCCTTTATTGGCCCGTCGGGTTGTGGCAAATCCACACTGCTGCGCACGCTCAACCGCATGTACTCTTTGTACCCGGGGCAGCGTGCCGAAGGTGAGATCAACTTTTACGGCCAAAACATTTTGGAGCCACGCCAGGACTTGAACTTGCTGCGCTCACGCATTGGCATGGTGTTTCAAAAGCCCACGCCTTTCCCAATGTCGATTTACGACAACATCGCCTTTGGCGTGCGCTTGTATGAAAAGCTCTCGTCCAGCGAAATGGACGACCGCGTTGAATGGTCCTTGCGCAAAGCCGCCATTTGGGATGAGGCCAAAGACAAGCTCAACCAAAGCGGCTTGTCACTGTCTGGTGGTCAGCAGCAGCGTCTGTGTATTGCACGCAGTGTTGCGATCAAACCGTCGGTGCTGTTGTTAGACGAGCCCACATCGGCACTGGACCCCATCTCTACCGCCAAGGTGGAAGAGCTGGTGAACGAGTTGAAAGAGGACTACACGATTGCCATCGTGACTCACAATATGCAACAAGCCGCGCGGGTGTCCGACTACACGGCTTACATGTATCTGGGCGAACTCATAGAATTTGGTGATACCGAGCAGCTGTTCTTCAAGCCCAAGCGCACGGAAACCGAAGACTACATTACTGGAAGGTTTGGTTGATCATGAGCGGAAAACACATTTCATCCCAATTCGACACAGAACTCAACGCTATCTCCACACGTGTGATGGAGATGGGTGGCTTGGTCGAAGTGCAATTGCGTGACGCCATCACGGCGCTGTCCGATATGGACAGCGAAGTCGCGCAAGCCGTCATTGACCGCGAGAGCGAGGTCAACAACTTCGAATTGGAGTTGGACCGCGACATCTCGTCCATCATTGGTAGGCGTCAACCCACAGCTCGCGATCTGCGTTTGCTGATGGCCATGGCCCGCACAACCGGCAACTTGGAGCGCGCGGGTGACGAAGTGGCCAAAATGGCGCGTATGGTGAAGTCCATCATCGCCAGTGGCGAGGCGCGTTCACTGCCCATTTCTGAGCTGCGCACTGCGAGTGACTTGGCTTCCCAGTTGTTGCGCAAGTCGCTGGACGCTATTGCCCGCTTGGACATTCACATGGCGCTGACCATCATCAAGGAAGACGACTTGATTGACCGTGAGTACAACGGCTTTTTGCGCAAACTCATGACGTACATCATGGAAGACGCGCGCACCATTTCACCCGCATTGAACTTGTTGTTCTTGGGTAAAGCCATTGAGCGTGTTGGTGACCATGCGAAAAATATCGCCGAGTCCACCATCTACGTGGTCAAAGGCGAAGATGTGCGACACGCCTCGGTAGAGAGTGTGGAGTCACTGGTCAAGTGAAGCACCTGACAAGCGCCCACCCACAGCGCTTGTCCTCTGATTCCCCGATCCACAGCAATTGTGCCGCCTGAGGCAGGCACGGCTGCGCCCATTTGCACAGACGAACAGGTATGGCTATGAACAAATCACCCCGCGTGTTGGTTGTAGAGGATGAGCCCTCAATCGCCGAGCTGATTGCTGTGAACTTGCGTCACAGTGGCTTTGAGCCCGTGATCGCCTTCGAAGGTGTTGCTGCACAACGCGAGATCGATGCCGAGCTGCCCGATGTGGTGCTGCTGGACTGGATGCTGCCCGGACAAAGCGGCGAGAGCCTCACACGCAAGTGGCGCGCCAACGAGCGCACGCGCGACATGCCCATTGTGCTGTTGACCGCCAAGGGTGACGAAATGGACAAAGTTCAAGGTTTGAATGCCGGTGCGGATGACTACGTCACCAAACCGTTTTCGACGCAAGAACTGATTGCCCGTGTGCGAGCGGTGCTGCGCCGGCGCGCGCCCAGCGCTAGCGCTGAGTTGCTGCGCGTGGGGCATATCACTGTAGACATTGCCAGCCATAGGGCGAGCGTGGACGGCGAGGCCATCAAAGTAGGGCCTACAGAGTTCAAGCTGTTGGTGCATTTGATGAAGCACGCCGAGCGTGTGCACAGCCGCACGCAGCTGCTGGACCAGGTGTGGGGCGATGAGGTCGCCATTGAGGAGCGCACGGTGGATGTCCACGTCAAGCGCCTGCGCGAGGCCTTGGGTGAGTGGGGCGTTGCGGTTGAAACGGTGCGCGGTGCGGGCTACCGCTTGACGGCTCAGGCGAGCCTGGCCAAAAAGACAAATTAAATAAATATTTGTTGCCCTCTGGGGGCAGCCAAAAGACGTTTCATGCACCCACAGCGTGCATAATTCCGCCTATGTTGATGCGCTTGATTGAGTTGCTGGTTTGCGTGGTTGCAGGCTGGCTTCTGGCCACCCTTGTGGGCTTGGACACACACACCGCCTTGTTAGGCCCGATTGCAGGTGTCGTTGCTTGGGTGGTGTGGGACGGACTGAAGGCGGCCAAAGTGGCCCGCTGGCTGCAGTCGCGTCGGTACAACAACCCGCCCAAGCTATTGGGTGTGTGGGGCGACTTCATTGAGCGCTCCCGCAAGGCCTTTAGGCGACTACAGCGCAAGGCGCAAGACAGCCAGCGCCGCTTGGACGAGTTTCTTAGCGCCATCCAAGCGTCACCCAATGGCGTGATTTTGCTGGATGACCTGGGCCGCATCGAGTGGGCCAACCAGTCCGCCAGTGACCATTTGGGCATCGACGCCCAACGCGACATTCGCCAGTACATACGCAACTTGGTGCGCAGCCCCAGCTTTGCCAGTTACTTGCAACGTCAGAACTTCGACCACAGTGTCTTGATTCCCGGCCCCGCCATCAACGGCGATACGCTGGCAGAAATATCGATTCGCATGTTCCCCTATGGTCGCGACCGCATGCTCATGCTCACCAACGATGTCACCGCGCTCAAGCGTGCAGAGTCCATGCGCCGCGACTTTGTGGCCAACGTGTCGCATGAGATTCGCACCCCCTTAACGGTGATTCGTGGCTTTGTTGAAACGCTGCAGTCGCTGTCGCTCACGCCAGACGAGCAACACCACTATTTAGAGTTGATGGGGCAGCAGGCTGCACGCATGGACACCTTGGTAGCCGACTTGTTGACCCTGTCGCGCCTAGAGGGCAGCCCCGCGCCTGGTTGGCACGAATGGCTCGATGGCGACCAGTTGCTCGAGCGCGTGTTGCAAGATGGACAGTCGCTGTCTACCGTCACGGGTAAAGCGTCGCAGACGCTGCAACGCCTGGGCTTGTCGGGTGTGAGCCTGTCGGGCAACATCAGCGAACTGACCAGTGCCATGGGTAACTTGGTGAGCAACGCCGTGCGTTACACGCCAGACGGCGGCGTGATCAGTGCCGGTTGGGAGCTGGGCTCGGACAGCATCAAATTTGTGGTGCGCGACACAGGGCCAGGCATTGCCCCAGAGCACCTGCCCAGACTCACGGAGCGGTTTTACCGTGTGGACCGCAGCCGTTCACGCGAAACAGGTGGCACTGGTTTGGGCTTGGCCATTGTCAAACACGTCGCTCAGCGCCACGGTGGCGAGCTGCACGTATCCAGCGTGGTTGGACAGGGTTCTACCTTCGTCATCAGTCTGCCCATTAAGCGTTATCGCGCAGCTGCCTGAGCAGCTGAGCAGATACTGCGATCTACAGCTCTACTGGTCTACTGGTCTACTGGTCTACTGCACGGCTGTAAGGCTGTAAGGCTGTATGGCCCTATCCGCTGTATCGCCACATCACTACAGGGCCGCAGAGCCCAGTAACCGCAGCGCCGCAGCGGGGCTAAGCCGCAGTACTGTAGCGTGCTGGCTATCAGCGGCCTATGCGTTGGTAGATGTAGATGATTTCAGAGCGGTCGTTGAGCTGCCACACCTGTTGGCGCAGCGCCCATTGCGGCAAGTCCACCAGGGCGCCAATGCGGGCAACAGCATCGCTGCTGATGAGCAAATAGCCGCAGTCGTTGCCCGATTCATTGGGCTGTATGGACAGCTTGCCATGGTAGGCCAGCGACGTGAGCTGGTCTTGGCTCAGGCCAACCGTGCGTATGCATTGGGTTTTGTCGACCAGCGATGCGATGGTGCGAGACAAATTGCCATAGCTCAAGCCGTGGTCTAGCAACGGCAGCCACAGCGTCATGAGCAGCAGCCAACACCACGTCGTACCACCGGCAGACAGCACCAGACTTTTCCACAGCGCCGGTACCACTGAACGTGTGCGCCACCAAATCAGGCGCAACCACATGCCAGTGACCAGCAATGCGAGTAGCGTGGGGATGGTGGAAAACTGCGCTTCAAACCCGGGCACGAGCTTGGCCACGTTGGCCGCAGGTTGGGCTGGAAAGCCGGTGTGCATGGCCAGCCAGATGATCCAAATGATCAGGCCCGCACCAGTGAAGAACAGCAGCGCAAACCAGTCGATCAGCGCACTTGCACGGCGCTTGAGCGTGGGCAGTGCAAAACTGGCCAGTACCGCCAAACCCGGCAATGCCAACAAGACACTGCGGTCTGGGCGGCTAGAGAGCAGAGCAACGCCCAGCGCAGCGACGCTGAACCACAGCGGCAGCCAAATATGCGGTGAGCGCCAATGCGCGCGCCAGCGCCACAGCGCCCACAACGCCAGCGGGCCTGCTGGCCATACAAACCACACCAGCAGCTTGAACCATCGGTACCAACCCAGGTTGGGTTCACCCAGCCACTGGTGGTTGTACGACGGCATCACCAGCTGCGGAAGGCCATATAAAAGGACAGCTGCTAGGGCTGTGCCTACAGCGCTGAGCGTCGCAACCATCCTAAACGTGGCGGCGTTGCGTGCGTGGGCCGCATCGCGCACGCCGCTATCGGCTGCGCTCATTCCATCGCTATGGCTATAGCCATAGCCGTAGCCATAGCCATCGTCATTGCCAGTGGTGTAGCCAAGGTCGGCTTCGCTGTTGGAGCCACTGCGGTGGCGAGACTTGGACTTGCCAGGCCACACCAAGTAGACGCCCACACTGACGGCGATGAGCATGGCCAGCAGGCTGTGCCCGCACAGCGACAAGCCCACAACGCCCAAGGGCCACACCACGACGCTTCGCCAGCGGCTGCTGTGTTTGGGGGCTATCCATGCACTGGCACACCACAACATGAGCGCGGTCAGTCCTAACGCGGCCACATCGGCCGTGGTTTCATGGCCCATGCGCGCCAAGCCCAAACAAGCCAACAACATCAGCAAGCCTGCATCTGCCATGGCGCGAGCATAGTCTGAGCGCTTGGCTTGTCCGCCAAAGGCAAACACCACGGGCTGGGCCATGTTCAGGTGCGCCAACTGGTACACGCTGTACCAGACAGCGGCCATGGTCAGACCCAGTAACAGGCCAAATGGGATGCGTGCGGCGAACTCGGCGTCGAAGATGCCAAACAGCTGGATACTGGCCGCACCCAGCCAATAGGGCAATAGGGCAGGTGTATCGGGCAGCAGGCCAAACACAGTCGGCGACAGCCAACTGCTGTCGCCGCGGGCCATGGCCAGCATGACGCCAAAGCCAGACGCATCACTGACCTTCCATGATTCGCGTCCTATGAAACCCGGTAACACGTACAACAGCGAAAACAACACCAACGCCCAGCGCGGCAAGCGCCTAACGGCGGACTGCGTAACAAGTGCGGGGGATGGAATGGCCATGGTGCTCGTGTGTAGGACTGCTGGATATTGTAGTGAGTGAGGTGGGCTGCACGGCCGCGCTTGAGACGTTGGGGCGGCAAACAAAAAAAGCCGGTCGAACCGGCTTTTTTTGAGGGTTGAGACACCCGCGAGCGGATGGTCTCAACGGTGGGACAAGCCCAAGTGAACCAATTACTTGGTTGTGCGACCGGCGTAGCGGTTGCGGAAGCGCTCGACGCGACCACCCATGCTGTCCACGCTTTTCTGTGTACCCGTGTAGAAGGGGTGTGACTCGCTTGAAGTCTCCAACTTGAACAAAGGCATTTCGCGGCCATCATCTAGCTTGATGGTTTCTTTGGTGTTGGCAGTAGAGCGGGTGATGATCTGGAAACCGTTTGACTGGTCCAGGAAGCAAACTTCGCGGTATTCGGGGTGAATGCCTTCTTTCATGGCGTATCTCTTTTCAAAGGTCAGTTGCGGGAGCCTCGGGCAGCGACATTGCCGTCCACACTTTCCGCTAAAAAAGTAAAAGGTATCAAATCACCCAAGCCCTCGGCCAACTGTTGGGTTGGGCCACTGGGTACGGTAATTTTGAAAACCATAGATTATCGCACGGAATGTGCTGGCTTAGCCGCCCCTGCGCATCATGTCGAAGAACTCCGAGTTGTTCTTGGTGGCCTTCATGCTCTTGAGCACCATTTCCATGGCCTCGACCTCGTCCATGTTGTACATGAATTGGCGAAGAATACGGGTTTTTTGCAGTATTTCGGGTGGCAGCAGCAGCTCTTCGCGGCGTGTGCCGCTGCGGTTGAGCTGGATGGAAGGGAATACGCGCTTCTCGTAGAGGCGGCGGTCTAGGTGCACCTCGGAGTTGCCGGTGCCCTTGAACTCTTCAAAAATCACTTCATCCATGCGGCTGCCGGTATCGACCAAGGCGGTGGCGATGATGGAGAGCGAGCCACCTTCTTCGATGTTGCGGGCTGCGCCAAAGAAGCGCTTGGGCCGCTGCAAGGCGTTGGCGTCTACACCGCCGGTGAGTACTTTGCCGGAAGAGGGCAGTACGTTGTTGTAGGCACGGGCCAAGCGGGTGATGGAGTCCAACAAAATGACCACGTCTTTTTTGAGCTCAACCAGGCGTTTGGCGCGCTCAATTACCATTTCGGCCACGTGGACGTGACGCGCAGCAGGCTCGTCGAAGGTGGATGCAATGACCTCGCCGCGCACGGTGCGCTGCATCTCGGTCACTTCTTCTGGGCGCTCGTCGACCAGCAACACGATGAGGGTGACATCGGGGTTGTTGGCGGTGATGGCATGCGCAATGTGCTGCATCATCACGGTTTTACCGCTCTTGGGCGGTGCGACCAACAACGCGCGCTGACCTTTGCCGATGGGGGCAATGATGTCAATGATGCGACCGGTGATGTTCTCTTCGGACTTGGTGTCGCGCTCCAAACGCATGTGCTCTTTGGGGAACAGGGGCGTGAGGTTTTCAAACATGATCTTGTGCTTGTTGTCCTCTGGAGGCAAGCCGTTGATCTTGTCGAGTTTGGTCAGAGCAAAGTAGCGCTCGCCGTCTTTGGGCGTACGCACTTCGCCTTCAATCATGTCGCCCGTGTGCAGGTTGAACCTGCGGATTTGGCTGGGCGAAATGTAAATATCGTCCGTGCTGGCTGTGAAGCTGGTATCGGGTGCACGCAAGAAGCCAAAGCCGTCCGGCAACACTTCGAGCACGCCGTCAGCAAACACTTGCTCGCCACCGCGGGCACGCTTTTTGATAATGGCAAACATCAATTCTTGTTTGCGCATGCGGCCCGTGTTTTCGATTTCTAATTCGTCGGCCTGTTTCAGGACTTCGGAAATGTGAAGGGCTTTGAGTTCAGATAAGTGCATGTGAGTCGTCGAACCTGTTGCAGGTGTTCGCTGATAGAGAAACTGGGGGGAGAGTGCTGGATACAGCACCAAAAAGTTGATTTGAGGCCAACGGCGGGTTGGTCGGCCTTGCTGAGGTCTTGCCCCAGCAGTCCTCGCTTTGAACTCAACTTAATACGGGTGGGCTAGCGAGCATCGCAATCATAGCAGAAAGACGGGATCTGAATAA
>JANREF010000021.1:0-3540 GCA_030726195.1 Burkholderiaceae bacterium
ACGCTGTTTTTAGGCTTCAACCCCGTACCGGTCTCGGTAGGCCTGTACCTTAGGTCGGTAGGCGCTCAGTTCGCCGGCGTTGCTTTGCGCTGTCAAGTAGGCCAGCAAATCGCTCAAAGTGGCAATGGCGCAGACTTGCAAGCCTAGGGTGTTGCGCACGTATTGCACGGCGCTGTGTGGGGTGTCGCGCACCACGCCGTCTACCACTTCGGTGGCCATTTCTTGGCGGTCCAGGGCAATGGCTACACCACAGGCTTGTGCACCAGCGGCGTTGATCAGGGCAATGGACTCGCGTGCTGCCGTGCCTGCACTCATGACGTCGTCGATGATGAGCACGCGGCCTGTCAGTGGCGCGCCGACCAGAGTGCCGCCTTCGCCGTGGTCTTTGGCTTCCTTGCGGTTGTACGACACGGGGTAGTTGTGCCCCATGCGCGCGAGCTCTATGGCCACCGCCGTGACCAAGGGAATGCCTTTGTAGGCTGGGCCAAACAACATGTCAAAGCCAATGCCGCTGGCCACAATGCGCTGTGCATAGAATTGAGCCAAGCGACAGAGTTTGGCGCCATCGTCAAACAGACCCGCGTTGAAAAAGTAAGGGCTTAAGCGCCCGGCTTTTGTTTTGAATTCACCCAAGCGCAGCACGCCTGCGTCCACCGAAAAAGCGACAAAATCCAACGCCAACTCGTCAGAGTTGTTGTTTGCTGTTTGTTGTGTAGAGCCCATGACCCAATCCTTGTTCAAACTCACTTCGCTCAACCTCAACGGGATTCGATCGGCCGCGCGCAAAGGCTTGGCCGAGTGGGTCGAGCAACTCGCACCCGATTGTATGTGCGTGCAAGAGCTCAAAGCCCAAGTCCCCGACATGGTGGGCTCGTTGGATGTGATGGCCAGCTTGCCAGGGTACTTTCACTGCGCTGAGAAAAAGGGCTACTCGGGTGTGGGCATCTACACCAAGGCCGAGCCCAGCGATGTGATTGTGGGGTTTGGCAATCCCGAGTTTGACGCTGAGGGGCGCTACATCGAGCTGCGCTTTGACACGCCCAGCGCCAAGCGCAGCATCATCAGCAGCTACTTCCCTAGTGGCTCGTCGGGCGATGTGCGCCAAAGCGCCAAGTTCCGGTTTTTAGACGCCATGGGGCCTTACCTTGAGGGCTTGCGCACCAGCCGGGAATACATTTTGTGCGGTGACTTGAACATCGCTCACCACAACATCGATTTGAAGAACTGGCGCAGCAACCAAAAAAACAGCGGCTTCACGCCTGAAGAACGCGCATGGATGACGCAATTGTTGGCCACAGGCATCACCGATGTGTACCGCCAGCTGGAGCCCACCGCCACCGACGAGGCCTACACCTGGTGGAGCAACCGAGGCCAAGCCTGGACCAACAACGTGGGGTGGCGCTTGGACTACCACCTGGCCACACCTGCGACGGCAGCCACCGCCAAAACCAGCCACGTCTACAAAGCGCAGCGGTTTTCTGACCACGCCCCGTTGACCATAGGGTACGACTTCAAGTTGTAAGGCCGAAAGTCTCCGGCCTTGTCGGCTGGGGCCGGGGTGCATGTGCGCGGCTTGTGCCCGCTATCATTGCGCCATGCTGCAATACAAAACCATTCCCGTTACGCCGTTTGCTCAGAACTGTTCGTTGATTTGGTGCGATGCCACCATGGACGGTGCCGTGATCGACCCTGGCGGCGACTTGCCCGTGTTGTTGGCCGAGGTGAAGGCCTTGGGCATTCACCTGACAGCCATTTGGTTGACGCACGCACACATTGACCATGCCGGTGGCACGGCCGAGCTGTCGCAGATGCTGGACTTGCCCATCATTGGCCCGCACGAGGGCGACCAATTTTGGATTGATGGTTTGCCCGAACAAAGCCGCATGTTCAACTTTGCGCCTGCGGGTTTGTTCACACCGACGCGCTGGCTGCACGATGGTGACACCGTGAGTCTGGGTGAGCACACCTTGCAGGTGCGCCATTGCCCAGGGCATACGCCCGGGCATGTGGTGTTTTATTCGCCAGACATACAGCGCGCCTTTGTGGGGGACGTTTTGTTTGCAGGCAGTATTGGCCGCACAGATTTTCCACAGGGCGACCACGCCACGCTCATCAGCAGCATCACCGAGCGGCTGTGGCCTATGGGTGACGAGACCACATTTATACCCGGTCATGGTCCCGAAAGCACGTTTGGCCGAGAGCGCCAAAGTAACCCCTATGTAGGCGGTACCTGACATGAGTGACAACACAAGCCCCAATCCGCAGGCGAGCGCGCCAAACAGCAGCAGCGCTGCGCCCGCTGCCGCAGCCGCAACGTGGTGGCAAGGCCTGGCCTCATTGTTGCACCCTCGGGTAGCGACCATGTTGTTTTTGGGCTTCTCGGCGGGCGTGCCGATTTTGCTGATCTTTTCATCGTTGTCGCTGTGGCTGGGCGAGGCGGGCGTGGAGCGGCGTGCTGTGACCTTTTTCAGTTGGGCGGCGCTGGGGTATTCGTTCAAATTCATTTGGGCCCCGCTCATCGACCAGTTGCCCGTGCCCATGTTGACGCGGCTGCTGGGGCGCAGGCGGGCGTGGCTGCTGGTCTCGCAGTTGTTGGTGGTGGCCTCCATTGCCATCATGGCCAGCGTCGATCCTGCCTCGGCCACCGATGCCTTGACCTTGATGGCCGTGGGTGCCGTCATGCTGGGCTTTTCGTCTGCCACGCAAGACATCGTGATCGATGCCTACCGCATCGAGTCTGCGCCTGTGGAGTTGCAGGCCATGATGTCGTCCACCTACATCGCGGGCTACCGCATTGGCATGGTGGTGGCGGGCGCGGGCGCGCTGTATTTGGCCGACTATTTCGGCTCCACCAAAGCGGCCTACAACTACGAGGCCTGGCAAACCACCTACCTCATCATGGCGGCCACCATGCTGGTGGGCGTGCTCACAACCCTGGTGATTGACGAGCCCGTTGTACCCCGCTCAAGTGAGGCCGACCAAGAGGCGGATGCTGCGCTCACAGGCACTGAAAACCTGCGCATGCTGGGTGTGTTTGCCGCAGGCGTGGCCAGTTTTGTTGCCAGCTTTGGTGCGTTGGGGCAAATGGGTGATGTGCTCAAGAGCGCCTGGTCTGCAGGGCCACTGCTGGGGTTGATGCTTGAGAGTGCGCGCTTGCTGCTGGCCATTGGCGCGGCGCTTGTGGTGGGCGGCGCATTGGTGAAGCTGGGTGTGGCGCCGGTATCGCTGGCGAGGCGCACGTGGCTGGCACCCATTCGCGACTTCTTTGACCGCTATGGCATGCACACCGCTTGGCTGGTGCTGGGCTTGATCGGTTTGTACCGAATTTCCGACATCGTGCTGGGCGTCATCTCCAACGTGTTTTACCAAGACCTGGGCTTTAGCAAGCCCGAGATCGCCGCTGCGGTGAAAACCTATGGCGTGCTCATTGGCATTGCCGGCAGTGTGGTGGGCGGTGTGGTGGCCACGCGTGTGGGGGTGATGCGCACATTGATGTGGGGTGCAGTGTTGTCTGCACTCACCAACCTCGCGTTCGTGGCC
>JANREF010000021.1:3640-11358 GCA_030726195.1 Burkholderiaceae bacterium
GGGGTGGCGACCTTTACACAAGCGAAATGTGCCACACGGGTGCTGCGGCTAAGCTTGCGTGATGAACGCTATTACACCTGCACGCTTGCTGCTGATTGAAGACGACCAACGCTTGGCCGTGATGGTTAAAGCCTATTTGGAAAAGTCGGCCTTCGTCTGTGACATTGCACCCACTGGTGAGCAAGGCTTGGCCGCTATTCGCCAACACGTGCCCAGCGCGGTGCTGTTAGATCTGATGCTGCCTGATGCCGATGGCTTGGAGCTGTGTAAACAAATCAGGGCGTTTGACGGTGAGGCTGGGCGTGTGCCCATCATCATGCTCACCGCCAAGGGGGACCCGCTAGACCGCATTGTGGGTTTGGAGCTGGGGGCTGACGATTATTTGCCCAAGCCCTTCGAGCCGCGTGAGCTGCTCGCGCGCATCAAGGCGGTGTTGCGTAGGCAGGGAACGGGTGCATTGGCAGAGCCTCACAACGCCAGTGCGGTGCTGCACTTCGGCGCGCTCAGCATCGATACAGACGCGCGAGAGGTGCGGGTGGATGAGCGCTTGTGCGAGCTCACCACCTACCAATTTGATTTGTTGGTGGCGCTGGCCACGAGGGCGGGGCGGGTGTTGTCCCGCGATCAAATCATGGAGCTGGTGCGCGGCAAAGAGCTGGACGCGTATGACCGCTCCATTGACGTGCACATTGGGCGCATACGCGCTGCGATTGAGCGAGACATCAAAGCGCCTGCGCGCATCTTGACGGTGCGCGGTGTGGGCTACGTGTTTGCCAAGCAGCAAGACTGACATGAGCACCAGCAGCACCAAAAACAAGACCCCGCACTGGCACCAGCGCCTGTACTGGCGCATTTGGCTCACGGTCGCAGCCTTGGTCGTGGTCGCTGCGGTGGCCGTGGCTGGCCTGTGGCGACTGGACATCGACAACGACAGGGCGCAGCGCGTTGGCCGCGAGTTGGTGGTGCGCGGTGTGGATGGTGCGGTGGTGGGTGAAGCGCGCATCCTGAAAGGGCCGCAGCGTCAAGCCTTGCAGCAAACCTGGCGCGGTCACGCCGACCATTCAGACGACGCCCACGACCGCGACGCGGACCGGTCTGCTGCCAATGACGCCGGTCAGGTGGGCAAGTCGCCTGCAGGACCTATGTTTGAACTGGCACTGGATGGCGGCCCAACGGTGATTGTGGAGTTGCCCAGGCCTCGACGCATGGGCGGTGAGGGCGTGATTGATGCGCGCTGGCTGGCCTTTGTGCTCACCCAACCAGCAGGCTGGGCTGCGCTGGCCGGTGCGCTGGTGGCCTTGGTGGCACTCGTGGCTTATCCAGTGGTTAGGCGGCTGACGCGGCGCTTGGAGCGTTTACAGGATGGCGTGCAGCGTTTTGGCGCAGGTGACTTCAGCACGCGTGTAGAGGCCAGCGGTCAGGATGAGGTGGCCTTCTTGGCGCGCCAGTTCAACGACACGGCCGAACGCGTGCAAGCCTTGCTCAACGCACACAAGTCGCTGCTGGCCAACGCGTCCCACGAGTTGCGCTCACCCTTGGCCCGCATACGCATGAGTATGGCCTTGATGCCCGAGTTCAATGAGTCTCACACACAGCCAGGCGAGGGCTCGGCTGCGGCCGACAGCGCCATGGCGCGGGAAGAGATTGAGCGCAGTATTGCTGAATTGGATGCGCTCATTGGCGAGATCTTGCTCGCCAGCCGCCTAGACCATGGCGGCGCTGCCAACGCACCTCAAACGGCGGTGGACTTGGCGGCCTTGCTGTCGCAGGAGTGCGTGCGCATGGGTATCGCAGCCGATGTGATGCAGCACGCCCGTGCGCCGCAGGTGTGGACGGTGAACGGCCATGCGCATTTGCTGCGCCGCATGTTGCGAAACCTGTTGGAGAACGCCCAGCGCCATGGCCGTGCAGCGTCTCACGTGGGCGTCAGCGCCGCCCATGTCAAAGCGCGCCTGTGGCTGGATGAGGCGCAGCGCATCAGGCTGTCGGTCAGCGATGATGGCCCAGGCGTGCCGCCGGCCTTGCGCGAGCGTATTTTTGAGCCTTTTTTCCGTTTACCCGGTGCGAGCGAGCGTGAGGGCGGCGTGGGCTTGGGTCTGGCTTTGGTCAGAGCCATCGCCCGTGAGCACGGCGCACAGGTGCACTGCGTGCAAGTGAGCGAGGGTGGGGGTCATTCTGATGATTTGTCGGGCGCGGTATTTGTTGTTGCTTGGCCGTAAGGTCAGAGACCAGCCGCAAAGATCAGCCTAAATATGCACTATTAAGAAATAATTTATTTCTCATTCCGTACTTTTAAGCGCCAATAAGTATTAACATAGCGTCGTTGCTGTCACATTTCATGTAAGGCAACATCTCGGCGCAAGCGGCCACCGCTGGTTCGCAAGTGCTGGGATTTCAGGGGGAAACAAGGCGTCAACGCCTATTTACAACCACCTTCGGGTGGTTTTTTTTGTCTGCGCGCACAGCATGATGCTTGCGACAAAGCGAAGCCGCCCAAGTGCGCATGGCGCTCAGCTGCTGGCGTCGGACGGTGGCCGCCCGATTGTCAGTCCAATAACGGCGATCAGTAGGCTTGCGCGTTGCGCCAGCGCAGCAGTTTGACAACCGCATGCGCGGCGTACAACACCATCAATGAGCCAATCAAGTCGCCCACAAACATAGGCCACGTACTGATCCAGAAGTCCTGCGTCACGCCACGCAATGTGAACCAAGCCTGATGCCCAAACGAGGTTGCAACCGCGTATATGAGTGTGAGCTGGAGCAAACCCACAGCGTTGATGTTGTACAGACTGCTTTCAAGACCTGCAAAACGTTGCATGACCTTTTGAATCGCGTAGGGTGCAAAGCCCGATATGAAGCCCGCCACCAGCCCTGTGAGCGGATCGTGCGCGAAATACACCGTGACTGAAATCAGAGCAGAGCTCACGCTGATACCAATTGCGCCACTGAGCCCAAACATCAGTACCAGCAGTAGGCGCATGCCTGCGGGCAGGTAAATCCAATTCACCCCTGCGGTGAATTCGAACGATGAAAACAGCCAGCCATTGAAAAAAAACATGGCGGCGTAGGTGCCGCCCGCAACACCGGCCATGATCAGGTGCTGCGCGAAGGGTTTGGGGGAAGTCACTTGTTGTTCTCACGGGTTTCGGCTGTATGGCCGGCCTTCAAATGGGCACCCTTCATGCTGCTGATTGTAGGTGTTGTGAACCGGGTTTAAATGTGGGTGTATGTACGTAAGACAAAATGCTACAGGCAGCAAAAAGCCCGCAGGCACATGCACTGCGGGCTTTTGGGTGGCGTGTGTGGCTTAAGAAGGCTTAGGCGCTGGCTGCTGCCGTTTGCAGTGACTTGCCCAATTGCTCAAAGTGCGTCACGGCAACGGGCGTGAGTACCAAGCGTTTGATGCGCGTGTCGCCTGCGTCCTCGTCGGTGGCAATCATGCCCATCTTGCGCAATTTGGCGATGCGTCGGTGCATGGTTGCCGGGGAGCCCAGATGTGACAAACCCATGGCTTGCATGACGGTTAAAGGGTTACCAGCAAACCATTGCACAGCCAACGCATCCAGCAGGGCGCTCTCGTTGGCGTCAAGTGCTGGCAGGCTGGGCAGCCCCTCAATGGCTTTTGCCAGTTGCAAGAATCGAAGGTAGGCCGTGGCCAATGGAGAAGAAGACTGTGACATATTCGACAACCTTTCGTGAAAGTGGTTGTATGTATAACTTGTAAGGTTTATGACAACATTCTAGCGTGTTGGCTACTATATTGTCGTTGACCTCGCTCTTGATCAAAAATTGATTTGAGCACAAAAGTATAAAAATAGCAAATTTACGCACAACGTTTGAGTCATACGCACCAACGAAAAAACGCTTAAGTGCTATTGATTGGCAAAAATAGTATTGGGTTCGTACAGGGTCCTGGCCAAGGTATATTCTCCGTATGATTTTAGTCACAGGCGGTGCCGGCTTTATTGGCGCGAACTTTGTATTGGACTGGTTGGCGCACAGCGACGAGCCAGTGGTCAATCTCGACAAGCTCACCTATGCGGGTAATATGCAGTCGTTGCAAAGCCTTGATGCCCGTTCCGCGCACCATTTTGTGCGCGGCGATATCGGCGACCGTGTACTCGTCGAGTCTTTGCTGCGCGAGCACCAGCCACGTGCGGTGGTGCACTTCGCCGCCGAAAGCCATGTGGACCGATCCATTCATGGCCCGGGAGATTTCATACAGACCAACGTGGTGGGCACCTTCAATTTGCTCGAGTCGGTCCGCACGTACTGGTCGGCGCTGGCGCCAGAGCAAGCCCAAGCCTTTCGCATGTTGCACGTTTCCACAGACGAGGTGTACGGCAGCTTGCAAGCCAACGATGCGCCTTTCACGGAGCGCCATGCCTATGAGCCCAACAGCCCTTACTCGGCCAGCAAGGCCGCCAGCGATCATTTGGTGCGTGCCTGGCACCACACCTATGGCCTGCCTGTGCTCACCACCAACTGCAGCAATAACTATGGCCCCTACCACTTCCCTGAAAAGCTGATCCCGCTGGTTATACATAACGCGCTGGCAGGCAAGCCATTGCCCATTTACGGTGATGGCCTGCAGGTGCGCGACTGGCTGTACGTGGGCGACCATTGCAGTGCGATTCGCACCGTGTTGGCCAACGGCCGCCTGGGTGAAACCTACAACGTGGGTGGTTGGAATGAAAAAACCAACCTCGATGTGGTTCGCGCCATTTGCGCGCACTTGGATGCCGCCAAGCCCAAAGTGAGCGGCAGCTATGCAGACCAGATCAGTTTCGTAGCAGACCGGCCTGGCCACGACAGGCGCTATGCCATCGATGCCAGCAAACTGTCTGACGAGCTGGGTTGGAGGCCCCGTGAGACATTTGAAACAGGCATTGCCAAAACCATTGATTGGTATTTGAACCACCCGCAATGGGTGGACAACGTCACAAGCGGGGCTTACCGCGACTGGGTCCACCAACAATACGCAGCGCAAGCTCGCTAGCCGCAGCATGGTGACGAGTAGCGCGCAGGCGCCCACCAACATACTGCTACTGGGTGGCAACGGGCAGGTGGGCCACGCCTTGCAACAAGCCCTGGCCGCGCGTGCAGCTGGTCCCACGCTGGGCGACGCTAGCTTTGAGCTGCATGTCACCACGCGCGCTGACCTTGACCTGTGCGACTTTGAAGCTGTGCGCGCGCTGGTGCGGCGCGTGCGCCCGCAGTGGATTGTGAATGCCGCGGCCTACACCGCTGTGGATGCGGCGCAGTCGAACGCCGAAATGGCGCACCTTATCAATGCAAGCTTGCCCGGTGTGTTGGCCGAGGAGGCGCAGGCGTGCAACGCTGCCTTGATTCATTACTCGACCGATTACGTGTTCGACGGTTTGGGTCACACGCCGTATACCGAGGCCGACCTACCCAACCCACAGTCTGTGTACGGACACAGCAAATGGCTGGGCGAACAAGCGGTGGTGGCTCATTGCGCCCGCCACGTGGTGTTGCGCACCAGCTGGGTGTTTGGCGCGCATGGTGGTAATTTTTTAAAAACCATGTTGCGCTTGGCCCAGCACACAACCAGTCTAAAAGTGGTTGCAGATCAATGGGGTGCGCCCACCAGCGCAGCGCTGCTCGCGCGCTTGACATTGGACTTGATACGCGCAGCGAACACAACCAGCCGAAGTGATGGGCCGCAGCTCTGGGGCACCTACCACGCCAGCGCCAGCGGTGTGACCAATTGGCATGGCTACGCCTGCGAGGCGATTGCTGCGGCGCAGGCCATGGGTATGCCTGCGCAGTTGGATGTCGCGGCTGTTGAGCCCATACCCTCCAGCGACTATCCCACGCCAGCGCCACGCCCGGCCAACTCGCGCATGGACAACAGCAAATTGGCCGCAGCCTTGGGCTACACGCTGCCTGAATGGCGGTTGGGCATGCATGACGCGATACACGAGCTGGCCCAATTGGGCTGGGAACACCTCTAAAGCTGATTAACAGCGATACATTTCGACGCCCACACCTGCTCTAACTATGCCGCACACACCTCCAACCGCCCCATTACCCACAACACAACGCAAGGGCATCATCTTGGCCGGTGGCTCGGGCACGCGCTTGTACCCCGTGACGCATGCGGTATCCAAGCAGCTCATGCCGATTTACGACAAGCCCATGGTGTACTACCCGCTCACCACGCTGATGTTGGCGGGTATTCGTGAGGTGTTGTTGATTTCTACACCGCAAGACACGCCCAAGTTTGAGCAGTTGTTGGGTGACGGCTCGCAGTGGGGCATGCACATCCAGTATGCGGTACAACCCACACCAGACGGTTTGGCACAGGCGTTTGTCATTGGGCGCGACTTTGTGGGCGGCGGCGACAGTGCCTTGGTGTTGGGAGACAATATTTTTTACGGCCATGACCTAGAACCCCAGCTCAAGCGAGCCAGCGATAGCCAAGGGGGCGCAACCGTCTTCGCCTACCATGTCCAAGATCCGCAGCGCTACGGCGTGGTGGCGTTTGATGCCCAGCGCAAAGCGCTGTCGATTGAGGAAAAGCCGCTCAAGCCCCAGTCCAACTACGCGGTCACAGGCTTGTACTTTTACGACAACCAAGTGTTGGATATGGCGCGTGAGCTCAAGCCCAGTGCGCGAGGTGAGCTCGAAATTACAGACATCAACAAACTGTACTTGGAGCGTCAGCAACTCAATGTAGAGCACATGGGGCGTGGTTACGCTTGGCTAGACACAGGCACACACGACTCGTTGTTAGAGGCCAGCCAGTTCATTGCAACCTTGCAAAAGCGCCAAGGCCTCATGGTGGCTTGCCCAGAGGAGATTGCTTGGCGCGCCGGCTGGATCTCCAGCGACAGCCTGCAACAACTGGCCGCGCCGTTGGCCAAAAGCGGCTATGGCATGTACCTCAACAACCTGCTGAAATAAGCGACTCGCGCATGCCTTACACCGTCACTCATACGCCACTAGAAGGCGTCTTGCTGCTAGAGCCCAAGGTCTTCGGCGACGACAGAGGTTTCTTTTTTGAAAGCTTCAACCAGCGTGACTTTGTGCAATGCACAGGCCTAGACCTGGCCTTCGTGCAAGACAACCACTCCAAATCCAGCCGAGGCGTTTTACGCGGCCTACACTACCAAATAGAACACCCGCAGGGCAAATTGGTGCGCGTCACCGCAGGTGAGGTATTTGACGTGGCGGTGGACCTGAGGCAAGGCTCTCCCACTTTCGGCAAAAGCTACGGCGTGACACTGTCCGCCGAGAACAAGCGACAACTGTGGATGCCACCGGGCTTTGCCCACGGCTTTTTAGTCACCAGCGAATCGGCTGAGTTTCTATACAAAACCACAGACTATTGGTACCCCGAGCACGAGCGCAGCCTGCTGTGGAGCGACCCAGCGCTGGCGATTGAATGGCCGCTGGCAGCGGGTGAGAGGCCTTTGTTGGCTGAGAAAGACGCGTCAGCAACCTGTTTGTCGGACGTGTCGGTGTATGGGTGAGTTATTCAGCCACGAGTCTGGCGGACGCAAGTGAAAAAACAGCCATCTAAGGTTCACAAGTTGTTTTCACTAAGCCGTTGGGGACGCCGAAAAAATGAGGAAAAATTCAATGCCGCATTTCAGGGTCTCAACTTCGACGCGATGAAGGAGGAGACCGTATTCTTCGGTGCTCCAGTGTTATCACGCGGCAGTGCAAACGATCTCGAGACACATGGCGAA
>JANREF010000022.1:0-1586 GCA_030726195.1 Burkholderiaceae bacterium
ACGCCGTGGCCGATGTCTTGTTTGCGCAAGGCGCGGCCCAAGCCATGCAGGCCCAGTCGGTGGTGTTGGACATGTCTTCCATTGCGCCCGCACAAGCCACGGCACACGCCCAGCGCTTGCACACCTTGGGGATTGCACACATCGACGCCCCCGTCTCAGGCGGCACCGTGGGTGCACAGCAAGGCAGCTTGGCCATCATGGCCGGCGGCGACGAAGCCGTATTCAATCAGCTGCAGCCGGTGTTTGCAGCCATGGGCAACGCCACACATGTGGGACCCACCGGTGCCGGACAGCTGGCCAAGCTGGCCAACCAAATGATTGTGGGCATCACCATCGGAGCCGTGGCAGAAGCCCTGCTGATGGCCGAAAAAGGCGGCGCCAACATGGCAAAGGTGCGCCAAGCCATTGGCGGGGGCTTTGCACAAAGCCGCATCTTAGAACTGCACGGCCAACGCATGGTGGAGCGCGACTTCACCAAACGTGCGGCCATGACCGTGCAACTCAAAGACATGCGCAACGCCCTCAACACCGCCCAGAGCCTAGGCTTCGACGCACCGGTGACCACCTTGTTTGAAGGCTTGTATGCGCAAGCTGTTGACGACGGCTTGGCAGACCTGGACCACAGCGGCTTGTTTGTAGCGCTGGCCAAGCGCAACGGCATGACCTAACGCGTGTGAGCGGCAGGCCCAGCACAGGCAAGCGGCTCGAAAAAACCAAAACCAAAACCAAAGCCAAAACCACCACACAGCCGCGACAGCACCTACCCGTGAAGATGTGGCGAGCCCTGTTGCGCCACGTGCTACTTGGTTTTTTGGCTCACGGCCACGACCTCGGCTGGCGTCAACCAGCGCCACTCACCACTGGGCAAGCCGTCTAGCGTCAGGTCGCCCATGCGGCTGCGGTGCAAGCCTTCGACGCGGTTGCTCACAGCTGCCAGCATGCGTTTGACTTGGTGGTACTTGCCCTCGGTCAACGTTAGGCGAAGCGCGCACTCACCCGTTTGCTCGGCCGCAAATGCTGCCACCGGTTTGGGGCTGTCGTCCAACACCACCCCGCCCAACAGCCGCTCAATCTGCGTGGCGTCCACGGGGTGTTTGGTGGTGACCTCGTAAACTTTAGGCACATGGTGCTTGGGCGACGTGAGGCGGTGAATGAACTTGCCGTCGTCCGACAGCACCAACAAACCCGTTGTGTCTTGATCCAATCGCCCCACCGCTTGCACACCAGCGGCCGCACCGCCACCACGCTGGCGCAGCGGGGCGGGTAGCAAGGTGTAAATGCTGGGGTACAAGCTGGGCTTTTGCGAGCATTCGTAGCCAGACGGCTTGTGCAGCACCAAATAAGCGCTGTCGTGGTAGGCCCACGACACGCCTTGCACCTCAAACTGCAGCTGCTCGGTTTCAACGGTATCGGTGCCGTCTTCAATCACCACACCTGCATGACTGACAAAGCCCTGCTGCACCAAGCCCGCGCACACGCGGCGCGTACCAAAACCCTGGGAGAAAAGCACATCGTGCCACTGTTGTATTGCCATGGCGGTATTGTCGCCTGAGTTGGCCCGCCCCTGACTCCCTCCAGCGGTTGGC